>CANCJZ010000079.1 GCA_947378465.1 Flavobacteriaceae bacterium | reverse complement strand
AATGGTCAAAAGACATAATAAAAGAGATGAAAAGGACAATTATTTCCTTTAATTCATGAAATTATCTCTGTTTTTTTTCAAAGCGCTAAATTACAAGTAATAAAACACTGCAAATGTAGTATTATTTCGGCTTTTTCAGAAAAAAGAAGAAAGAAGAAAGATTTTGTGGGATATTGCAGAAGACATATTGGTGGCAAAATGATTGAAGATAACAATGAGTTCCGTAGGTACGACATATATCAAGAGCTATAATCACGATAAACATTCACGTCTCGAACCCTCGCAGGGTTTAAACCATGCGAGGGTTGGAAAAAAAAACAATTAGAAAACGGTCAACATTAATCAGGGAAGTTCAATTATATAGTGTAAAGTGTAATAGTTTATAGATATTGAGGATCTAAACACATTCCTTTTTGAGCTGGTGTCGTATAAAATAAAGAAGCCGACTATAAAATAGCCGGCTTCCTCGTAGTAATCGTTTTATACTAACTCAAAAATTACTGTTTTATTAATTTCATAGTTTTTTCATTATGATCATTATCGGAAACTTTTACTAAATAAATTCCTTTATTCAATTCCGAAATAGCATATTGATCGTCCATGGTAGTGTTTGTAAATGTTTTCACTAATTGACCTGTGATGGAATAAATTTGAACTTTTTCAAAATTACCGTTTAAAGTAAAATAGTTTAAAGCCGGATTAGGTACTAAAGAAATAGTCTCTAACGCATTATTAAAAGTGCTCGTTGTTAAAGCAGCTTGGTTACCATAAATTCTGAATCCACCTGATTCAATAGCAATAGTAGCAGCCGTATTGGTTACATTTATAGTAGAGTTATCCATCAAATTTACCCAAGTTCCCGTATAAGGGAAGTCAGGGATTACATTTTGAGCTGCCACAGAGAAGTTGGCAAGAATTACTACATTTTTCAATTGAGTTGAAGGGATTGAATTATCGTAAACGTAAACTCTTTGACGAATGTTATTGCTATCAGGACTGATGGCATAACTACCATTAAATACCGCGTTATTTCTTTTTAAATTAATCATCTTCGCCCAATCATTATAGATTTTAGAACGCAATGGATCCGCAATCCAATTGTTAGTCCATTGAGGTTGTGGTTTAGTGGCTAATTTACAATCACCAGTGGTCGTGTCGGTATCCGTATTTACAGTACCGTCAGTACAAGTGAAAATAGAATTATTCATTCCTAAATCAGCAAAATGCCAAATCATTTTAGGCCCAGGAACTAATAAAGAAATAGCTCCAATTGCAGACATCCTGTATAGTGAATTGGTCAAATTACCAATAACAGGACTAGTCCCTCCACCATTACCGTATGTCATCGCAGAATACATCAAACGTTCTTTATCGTGACTTTCAGGGTACCCCATCAAACGTTTAGCTGTGAAACCATGCGCATCAGCACCTATTCTAGTGATATCTCCATTAGTTGGATATCCCATCATTAATTGTGAATAGGCAGTGGTCATTTCACCCCACATCATTACCCCTTTACTAGGTGTTTCAGATATTCTGTAATTAGCCCATTGTTGTTCTTCACTATCAATACCTAAATGCTCAAAAATCACATAATGGTTAGGATCTAAAGACCAAGAATAATCAGCATATCCTTTAAGGATATCTACTCTATCTTGTTGGTATGCGTTAGTACATGCATCATCCCCTGCAGTACAAGCCTGAGTAAATCCTTTGGTTAAATCCCAACGGAAACCGTCAATTTTGAATTCTTGTACCCATTGTTTGATGACTCTTTTTACATAATATTTAGTATAAGCAGAAGAGTGATTAAAATCATTTCCTACTCCATAACTATGAGTAGCGACCATATTAAAGTAAGGATTATCAGAAGCAGGAGAACCATAACCCGTATTGTTAGGATCAACTTGCCACATACGCACTAATGGGTTTCTACCAAAAGCGTGGTTTAAAGCTACATCTAAGATAACTGCAATACCATTTTGATGACATAAGTCAACAAATTCTTGCATTTTAGCTTTAGTCCCATAATATTTATCCAAAGCTAAATGGAAAGCAGGATTATATCCCCAACCTTCATCACCTTCAAATTCCATTACGGGCATTAATTCAATAGCATTTACTTTAAGATTTACAAAATAGCTCATTCTGTTGATTAAATCTTGGAATGTTCTACCAGCATCAAAATCACGAATTAAAGCTTCATAAACCACTAGATTATCTTTGCTTGGTTTAACAAACCCAGTAGTAGCAGCACTCCAGTTGTAAGGAGTTTGACCTGTTTGTAAAACAGTTACTTCATATTGTTGCCCTGCAGGATAAACTGGCATATTAGGATAACTTGCTGCAGGAATATAAGGATCATCGTAAGGAGATAATACAAGCGTAGAATAAGGATCAGCGACCTTAATAACCGCTTGAGAATTGGCAGTAGGTGTTTGATCCACTACCCAGTATTGATAAGTATATTGAGTCCCTGCCGTTAAACCGGTTAATTCTAACCAAAATTTACCCGCAGTGGTATCGTATCTCATTAAATAATTAGTTCCAGGAACCCAGTTGTTAAAACTCCCAGCAACATAGACAAAATCTTTGCCTGGTGCAGTCAACACTAAAGTTGCTCTTGTTGGGTCAGTAGGATTGTAATTAATTCCGTCTTCTAATCCAGAAGCCATAGTTTGATTAGTAGTTCCTGCATTTACAATTACGTTAAATATTTTTGTAAATGTTGTAGCTCCTTGAGTTATTTGTAAATTATAACTTTTATTAACCGTAATATTAGAATCTGTATAACTATAACTTGTACCTGTTGTTGTGTTAATACTTACACCATTAGCAAACAAGTTATAAGTAGCATTTCCATTAGTGTTATTAGCTGTAATTGACAAACTACCCCCGCTATTGATAATAGTATTACTATTTTCAGTTGGAGTCAACAAAACCGATTGGAACGCCCCTACATTTAAGGATAAATCAGCAGATTGTGAAGTTCCTAAAGCATTTCTAAAAACAATATTTACTTTCGTAATCGAACCAGAAGCGACTCCATAGTAGCTCATTATTGAAGGAGTCAAAGTAAGCGAATATATATTACCTGAAACTAAAGTTAAAGCAGGTTGAGTAGTATTGTTACCCCAAGAACCAATCACATTAGACCAAGCAGTACCATTAAGGGTTACCCCCGTATGGGCATAAATAGTCCCTGTATAAGAAGACAAAGGTGTTGTACTCTTATCAAAAAGAATCGTCGCTGATGCAGTAGCATCAGGATTAGTACCTCCTTGCCAAGAGACTTGAGAAAAAGCTCTTATCGACAAAAAGCAAACAAATAATATGAGGCTTATTTTTTTCATTTAAATAAAGTTTATTTGGATTTCAATTTATAGCAATTTTAAAAAAAGTATAAAAAGGGTTGTTTTGCAACAACCCTTTTTAAAATTATAAACTCATTATTGAGCAGTAAGCGTATAAGTGTAGTGTCTTGGACTAGACAAATCTAATTCAATTAAATAAGTACCAGCAGTAGTTCCAATATTGTCACCACCATATTCCATTACACCATCAGCACCAGTATCTCCTAAGTTGATATCCCATGCACCGTTAGCTCTAAATTTCAAACCATTAGCAGTAGCTGCTTGAGTAGATAAAGTAGCGATAACCGACCATTTTTTAGTAGTAGGATTATAAGTCATTGGAGTATCTGTAGTCCAACCACCAGCAGTAGCATTACCAATAATAGCCCAAGTTGTAGGAGTTAATGTGTAAGTTAAGTTAGTAGTATTAGCATTTACTTTATAGTAACCTGCATTTACACCGATATTTCCACCAGTAGTACTTAAAGTACCTGAGAAAGAACCATCATCACCGTAGTTAGTTCCATTCCAATCCGCTTGAGAAGTGAATTTGAAACCATTGCTAGGAGCTACTTGGTTAGAAGCAATATATACATACCCTTCGAAATCAGCATTACCGTAACCAGTAGAAGCTAATTGAGCAGCAGTAGATTGCGTCCAATCGTTAGAACCATATCCAGAAGTACTTTGGTAGCTACCTGGCATCCACAAATGAGGAGTAGCCGTAGTATAAGGTTTAACTGAAATAGTAACCACATTAGAATACATAGGAGCATAACCAGAAGCAGAAGACATTACTCTTACTAAGAAGTTAGCCGCCACATAAGGAGTAGCACCTAAAGCTAAACAACCTCCATTTAAAGCTTGTTGAGTCACAGAAGCTTGGTTAGCAGCATCAGCTCCACCAATTACTTGAGGAGCAGAGAAGTCACCATTTTCTTTGTCAATTTGAATGGTATATGTTATTGCTACTGGCCCACCATAGTTGGCAGAAGTCCAAACAAAACGTTCAGCTTGAAGCGCCATAGTTGCAGCGGTAAGTACATAAGAAGTTCCATCAGTTGGAGCCGTTAAAACCGGAGCATCCACCCCTTTAATTACTGGTCTGTCTTGAACATCGCTAGGAGAACACGACGCCATTGTTAATATCCCGATAAGGGCAATCATTAATTTTGATATATTTTTCATTTTAAAATAATTATTAGTTAATATTAGTATCCTGGGTTTTGAATTAAGTTTTGATTAGCTGCCATTGCTTTAGCAGGAATTGGATAGATATTTCTAAAACTTGGAGTAGGAGCTCCAGTAGAAACATTACCTTTCCAAGGCCAGATATAAGCACTACCAGTAAATTTACCGAAACGAATTAAATCCGTTCTACGATGACCTTCCCAATGTAATTCTCTTCCTCTTTCATCTAAAATAAAATCAAGATTCAAATTAGCACTTGAAATTTCACCAGTAGTATTACCATAAGCTCTATCTCTTAAAGCATTTACATATCCAAGAGCCGTAGCAGCGGAACCACCACCACCTCTTAAATAACATTCCGCATACATTAAATATACATCTGCTAAACGGAACATAGGAAAATCAGTATCAGTAAAGTTACCACTACCATCAGAACCTTGAGCACCTGTAGAAGTCACGTTTTTCCATTTTGAAATAGCATAACCATCAGTAAATGAACCCACATCATTAATATTTAATGATTGACCCGCAGTATAAAATTGTTTTCTATTATCAGAATCCATACCGTCAAACAAACTTACAAAAGAAGAAGTAGTACGAATACCTCCCCAACCACCATTAATTCCAAATTGAGAAGCAGGCATACTTCCACCTACAGCAGCATGAACTAAATAAGTAGTTCCACCATAAGTTTGGGTATTTAAACCATCAAAAGCAACAGCAAAAATGATTTCATTTTGAGCACCATTACTATTGTTATCCGCTAAGAATAAGTTTTTGTAATTAGGCGCTAAAGCATAACTAGATTGTGTTAAAATTTTGTTGATAGCAGTCATCGCATCGGTATAACGATCAGTTCCTACATAAACTTTAGCATTCATATACAACTTCGCTTTTAACATCCAAGCTGCAGCTTTATCAACTCTATATTGTTCATTAGAATTAGGCACTTTTAAATCTGCTTCCATATCATTTAATTCAGATTCTACAAAAGCAAACAATTCTGCTCTAGTTGCATTAGCGGGTAAATGATAAGCAGTTGAAGATGCTTCCGTTTCAATTGAACCACCACCAAACAAGTCGATTAAATGCCAATAACTTAATGCTCTTAAGAAACGCGCTTCAGCTCTATACGTTTTAATATCAGCTAACAATGAACCTGTAACACCTCTAGATGCTAATTTATCATCAGTAGTTTGTCTTAAAAACTCATTACAATTGGTAACTTGGAATGCTAATCTTGAGAAAGTAGCATATAAGAAACCGTCAGCAGAAGTCCAAACTTGACCGTGGAAATCTTTAATAGTTCCATCGTTCCAACCCATGATTGCCTCATCAGTAGACAATTCTTGAGCATTCCAATAGCCTCTAATATATTGGCTAAAACCTTCGTCAATACCTGCAATATCAGGTAAACCCGCAGGCCCTTGCTGACCAGTAGTCGCAAGCCCAGCATACAACTTCGCTAAAAATTCTTTATACGAAGCTGGATCATTAAAAAGAGCATCAGCACTTTGCGATGAACCATCACTTGGAGGGGTAGTATTTAATTCATTAGTACATGAAGTAAATGCGATTCCAAAAAGTAATAATGATGCAATACTTAATAAATTTGTTTTAATTCTTTTCATAATGCTTTTTTAAAAATTAACATTTAATCCTAATGTGAACATTCTTGGTCTAGGATAAATATTTTTATCTAAACCACTTGCGATTTCTGGATCAATTCCTTTATAAGGAGTGATAATTAAAAGATTTTGTCCTGCAGCTGTAAGTCTAGCATTCACTTTAGTATCAAAAACTTTTTTGAAGTTATATCCAATAGTAACGTTATCTAATCTGATGTACGATGCTTTTTGAATATAGTAATCTGACATATATCTTTGAGAAGTTGCAGTTGTGAAATTAGTATCTAATAAATTAGTTACTCCATTTGACAAATATGCGCCACCATTAGGTAATACTTGACCTGACCATCCTAAAGCTGAATCTACGTTATTGTAAACATAGTTATTCCAGCTACCTCTCCAAGACATTGCCATATCCCAGTTTTTATAAGTCAAATTAGTGAAGATACCATAGAACACATCAGCAGATGGCTTATGGAAGAAATATCTATCATTTCCATCAATTTTACCATCACCATTTCTATCTACATAAACACCATTGATTGGGTGTCCACTTGGATCATAAGCTTGCTCGTATACATAAAATGCATTAGGAGCGTATCCTACTTGATTTTGCTGTACGTGATTATCCACACCTCCACTAATTGCATCACCTGCTTGAAGTCCTAAGTTACTTGCACCAGGAATCAAACTAGTAATTCTAGATTTTTGGAACGTAATATTTCCTCCAACAGACCAAGTAATGTCTTTAGTTTTAACCGGTACAATTTCACCAGAAATTTCAAGACCTTGGTTTTTTAAACTACCAGTATTATAGTTGTCATAATTAGAGAAACCAACGAATGATGGATTAGGTAAATAAGCTAATAAATCTCTACTTTTTTTCTCGTAAACATCAACACTACCATTTAATCTGTTATTGAAGAATCCGAAATCAATCCCTGCATTTCTTGACTCAGTTTTTTCCCAAGTCAAATCAGGATTGTATTGTTGTGGACGTACAGTATTATAGAATTGATTTCCAAACTGATATTGAGAAGTATTATTTGAAGTTAAATAAAGAGGGATTGAAGGGTATGAATTTACTTGGTTTTGACCTGTAAGCCCCCAACCTAAACGCATTTTAAGGTTTGAAATAACTTTAATATTTTTAATAAAAGTTTCATCTTTAATTTTCCATGCAAAAGCAACAGCAGGGAAATTAGCCCATTTGTTTTGTGGTTGGAATCTTGAAGATCCATCACGACGCATAGTCCCTGTAAGGATGTATTTATCAGCAATGTTAAAAGTTGCTCTACCAAAGAAAGATTGTAGATTAACAATATTAGGAGTGTAAGCCACGGAAGAATTTAAATTTGAAGAAGCTGTATAATTAGTATTTACAGTTCTATCATCAAAATTTTGGTAGTTATAACCTCCAGTGAATTCGAATGAACCTTTAATTGCAGCAATTTCTTTTCTGTAATTAAAATACAAATCCATCAAGATATTCTTTTTGTTTTGAGTATTGTTATAAGTATTTCCTGCAGTACTAGTATTGTAATAATCATTAGCAACACTACCATAAGATCTACCATTTTGATAATCATAACCAAAGTTAGCTACTAATTTTAACTCAGGGAAAAAATGCAATTTATATTCAGTTTGCATATTACCGATACTTCTATAGGTATTACCAAGGTTAGCATTTTGATAAATTAAAGAAAGTGGATTAGCACTTGCTAAAGGAGCAGCAGCATAATTCCATTGATGATACGACCCATCTGCATTGTAAATTGGTTGAGTAGGATCATAAACAATAGCAGAACCAATAGCTCCTTGATTACTGTAATTACTTGAAGTAGTTGCAGTTTTGTTATTGAAATCAATTTTCAAATGATTATCAAAAAACTTACCTACCAAGTTAACACCCATTGTCACCCTTTTAAAGTTATCATTTAATAACAATCCATTCATATCAGTAAAACCAACTGAAGCTCTATACATCAAATTATCAGTACCACCCGAAAGCGCTACATTGTGATCTGTACCCACTGCATTTCTATAGATTTGTTTTTGCCAATTGGTATTAGCATTACCCATATAACCAATTTGAGTAGCAGATCCATTCGCATTTACATATGATCTAAATTGATCAGCATCCATAGCAGAAGTATATTTTGCTACGGTACTAATTGAAGTATTACCATTATAAGTAACTTGTAACTCTCCTGATCTACCTTTTTTAGTAGTAATAATAATTACACCATTCGAAGCTCTAACCCCGTAAATTGCAGAAGCCGAAGCATCTTTCAAGACTGTTACCGATTCGATATCATTTTGATTGATTGTTGCTAATGGATTTCTTCCACCAGTAACTCCACCATCAACTGGAACACCATCGATTACATACAATGGATCATTGCTTGCACTTAAAGACGAACCACTTCTAATTCTAATGGTAGATCCTTCTCCAGGAGCTCCACCACCATTCGTTACTTGCAAACCAGCCACTTTACCTTGAATCATTTGATCCACTGCTACCACTGGTCCTTTAACGAAATCTTTTGTCGTCACTGTAGTCACTGTACCTGTCGCGTCTTTTTTCTTAACAGTTCCATACCCTACCTGAACCACTACTTCTTTAAGTTCATTGCTTGCTTCGCCCATGGCAACCACAATAGTGCTTTGATTAGTGAACTCAACGGTTTGATCCGCATAACCAATGTAAGAAAAAACGAGTTTGTCGCCTTTTTTTACTTTTGATAATTTGAATTTACCATCGAAATCCGTAACAGCTCCCATTGAGGAGCCTTGAACATTTACATTTACTCCTGGAAGAGGCTGTTTCGATTTTGCATCGGTAACAATACCTCCTACAGTGCTCTGAGCGAGCATACTAACAGGCAGTAATAGTAATAAAAATAACAACTTTTGATAAATTGTTTTCATACATTTTGTTTAGGTTAATAAATTAGTTTTTTGCTTATACTTTTAACTTCGAATGTTAAATTTATGTAAAAATTTGGTATAAAAAAACTAATACCCAATTATATAGTTTCGAAAACGTTTTCGTGTTGAAAACTTTTACAAATTCTTATTTTTTTAGCCTATAAATTATGAGGGAATGAAATAAAAACTATCTTTATTAAAAATTTACAAGACACCATTTTTAACATGAAAAGAAAAGTTACTCTTAAACACATTGCTAAAGAATTAGATGTCTCTATTTCGACCGTTTCCAAATCACTACGAGACAGCAGCGAAATAAGCGAAGATACCCGTCAAAAAGTCCAAGCATTTGCCAAATTATACAACTACAAACCCAACAATATTGCACTGAGTTTAAAAAACAGAAAATCCAAAACGATTTGCATAATCATTCCTGAGATTATTCATCATTTTTTCGCTACGGTAATCAGTGGAGTAGAGCATGTTGCTAACGAATATGGATACAATGTAATTGTCTGTCTTTCGGATGAATCATTTGACAAAGAAGTATTGAATATGGAAATGCTAGCCAATGGAAGTATTGATGGCTTTATCATGTCATTATCCAAAGAAACGCAACAGAAAAAAGACTTTCACCACATCACAGAAGTCATCAATCAGGGAATGCCCGTAGTGATGTTTGATCGTATTACTAACGAAATCTTGTGCGACAAGGTGATTATCGATGACAATTTAGCCGCTTTCAATGCTACGCAATATTTAATCGACAAGGGGTTTAAAAAAATTGCCTTAATCACTACTGTTGACTATGTCAGCGTTGGAAAATACCGGACCGACGGCTATATAAAAGCCTTAAAAACTAACGATTTAAATATTGATGAAAATCTAATTTTAAAAATCGAGGATACCGAAAACTTTGAAGACTCCATTCAAAACCTATTAATAAACAATGAATTTGACGCTATTTTTGCAGTGAATGAATTATTTGCTGTAACCGCTATTAAATTGGCTTCCAAACTTGGAAAAAAAGTCCCTGAAGACATGTCGGTGATTGGTTTTACCGATGGGATTATCTCTAAATTCTCCTCCCCTAGCATCACTACTGTGAGTCAGAATGGAATTAAAATGGGCGCTAAAGCCGCGAAAATGCTTATCGAACGATTAGAGGCCGACGAAGACGAAGAAGAACGTTATAAAACCGAAGTGATTGAAACCGAACTAGTAGAACGCGAATCCACTTTTTAAAACATTCCCAAACATACAATTACGAAGACCTTCATTTTGAGGGTCTTTTTGTTTTTTTATATTCAAATTTGATAAAAAAAGTTGGGTTTAAGTTTGAAATCTATTTTTTTTTATACTTTTACGGCAATTATCAAGCTTATACTTTTTACTTCGAAAACAAAAAATAAGTTTTGATAAGCAAATCGCTTATCGTAAAATCTTTAAACATTTACGATAATGAAAAAACCCAAATTAAGTTTTTGGCAAATTTTAAATCTGAGTTTTGGATTCCTAGGAGTACAAATCGGATATTCCCTTCAAAATGGAAATACAAGTAGGATCTTAGAAGCCTTAGGTGCTAATGTGGATAGCATTGGTTATTTTTGGTTAGCTGCTCCTATGGCAGGTTTAATTGTACAGCCAATCATTGGGCTTTCAAGCGATAAAACTTGGACTAGACTTGGTCGAAGAATTCCTTTTATCTTATTAGGTTCTATCATATCTGCATTGGCTATGTTTTTTATGCCTAACGCGGGGAATTTTACTAATTTATTACCACCCCTTATTTTTGGAGCAGTTATGTTGTTATTGATGGATACATCTTTCAATATCACGATGCAGCCTTTTAGAGCATTGGTTGGTGATATGGTAAATGATGAACAAAAGAATTTAGGATATTCTTTGCAAAGTGCCTTAATCAATTTTGGAGCAGTATTTGGCTCATTACTTCCGTGGATTTTATCAAAAGCCCATGTTGCTAATGTACCGGGTGAAGGTCAAAAGGTAGCGGATTCTGTTATTTGGTCTTTTTACATTGGAGGAGCCATTTTATTGTTAAGCGTTCTTTGGACGGTATTCCGCACAAAAGAATACGCACCAAAAGAACATGCGTTATATAACAACATTGATTTAGATGCTGTAGAGAAAAAAGAAAAATCAAACATTTTCACCTTAATTTCCGATGCACCAAAAATATTTTGGCAATTGGGACTTGTTCAATTTTTCTCTTGGTTTGCATTATTCTTGATGTGGGTTTACACCACTAGAGCCATTGCAAACCAAGTTTGGGGACCAGAAGCTCTTGATGCTAAGTCTTTAGGATTTAATGAAGCAGGAGATTGGACTGGAGTTATGTTTGCTTTTTATAGCTCTGTTGCTGCTATATATGCACTATTGATACCAACTATTGCCAAAGCAATTGGACGAAAACAAACCTATAGTTTATCGTTATTATTGGGCGGTTTAGGTTTGATGTCTATCTTTTTAGTGCATGACAAAACCTTACTATTACTTTCAATGGTTGGAGTTGGATTTGCATGGGCCGCTATTTTAGCGATCCCCTATGCCATGCTTTCCAGTTCTCTACCCGCTGAAAAAATGGGAGTCTACATGGGATTATTCAATGGAACAATTACGATTCCACAAATTGCTGCTGGCTTATTAGGTAGTACATTAATAGCCCTTTTTGGAGGTGCTCCAATTATTATTATAGTAATTGCTGGAATTTCAATGGCAATTGCTGGTTTATCTGTCTTTTTCATTAAAGAAAAAACAGAATAATTACAATCAAAAATGACAAAAAAAGCTTTTATATTCGACTTGGACGGAGTGATTGTGGACACGGCTAAATATCATTTTTTAGCGTGGCAAAAATTAGCTCAAGAACTAGGTATCGAATTTACCCCAGAACACAATGAAGAGTTAAAAGGAGTTAGTCGTGTACGCTCTTTGGATATTATTTTGGAACTTGGTAACCTCCAAGCTTCACAAGAAGACAAAGACAAATGGCTGATCCAAAAAAATGAAGATTACTTATCCTACTTAGTAGACATTGACGAAAGTGAAATTCTACCCGGAGTACTTCCTATCCTTCATCATTTAAAGGAACGCAATCAACTAATCGCCTTAGGGTCGGCTAGTAAAAATGCAAAACCTATTTTAGAAAAGACAGGCATCATCGACCTATTCGATGTAATTGTGGACGGTAACGATGTATCCAACGCAAAACCTGATCCTGAAGTATTTCTAAGAGCCGCTCGACAACTCGGTGCAACCAATGAAAATTCAATTGTTTTTGAAGATTCAGTAGCAGGAGTTCAAGCAGCTAACATTGCCAATATGACCAGT
>CANCJZ010000078.1 GCA_947378465.1 Flavobacteriaceae bacterium | reverse complement strand
GCATATCCTCTTTGTACACTTTGTCCATAAGCAGGAATGATAACTCCAGAACGGCTTTTTTCAGTAATAGGAAAAAACGCAAAGGGTAAAAAAATAGGAGTAGGGACATTTGCAATGTACATATTGGTAGGTCCAACGATTACTTTTTTGCCAGGAACAAATTTGGCATAACGTGACAGGAAGTAGTATTCAGGGTCATCTAAGTCTTTAGCAGTAGTGATTTTGGCTCCCCTCATATAATATACCGAATCATTTTCTTTTTTAGAAATTCCGGCTTTTACATTTAAATCTCCTTGACTCGTTCTTGAATTCCAAACCAAGGCCTTTTTTGTTTTGTAATTGAATCGAATAGAATCGGGTTCAATCACATTATTTCCCTGTTTGAATACCGGTAATTGGGTATATTTTCCAGTGGAATCTTTTAATCGACCAGCATAAACCTCGTTTTTTTCATAATCAAAAACAATCAATCCGGATTTTAATTCATAGTCAAGATAATACAATTCGGCTTCATTACGCATGGTAATGATCTTCTTTTTTTGATCAAATTTAGCATAATCCTTTGCTTTGTATCTTACTTTTCCTTCTAAAACGGAAGAAGTTTTTTTTACAGAATCAGGTTTAATAGTAATGCTGTTTTCTTTGATTATAACCCCTTTAGGGTTGGCTTTTGGGTCTTTAGAATCAGACTTGTCCGATTGACTTTTAGCAGGGATAGGCTTATTTTGTTTTTTTAAATCTTGCGAATAGCAGGATTGGTTTCCAATTGTTAGGAAAATTGCTAATAAAACGATATAAAATAAGTTTGTACGCAAAGGTTTAAATACTATTTTTGTAAAAATATGGCGTCTTTTTTGAGATGCCAAACTTACATATTATTTTGCGCCAAAAATAAAGAAATATTAACTTTATCACCTTGGTGTTTTAATTAAAATTAACTTTTAAAGATGAAATCCAACATAATAAACACATTTTTAGTACTAATACTTTCTTGTGCTTTTTCTTTTAATAGCTTTTCACAATCCAATCAAAAATTTAAAGTAACCCTTGATGCCGGTCATGGAGATCATGATTTTGGTGCTGTTTATAATGGACATATTGAAAAGAATATTGCATTAGCCATTGTACTTAAGGTTGGTAAAATACTAGAAAAGAATCCTAATATCGATGTGATTTATACTCGTAAAACGGATGTGTTTATTGATTTGATTGAAAGAGCCAACATTGCTAATAGAGCCGATGCTAATATTTTTGTTTCAATTCATTGTAATGCCAATAAGAATACTGTTGCCGATGGAACGGAAACCTATGTAATGGGGATGAGCAAAAATGCTTCAAACTTAGAAGCAGCTAAAAAAGAGAACTCGGTAATTACGCTTGAAAAAGATTATAAACAAAAATACGAAGGATTTAATCCCAACAAACCAGAGACGATGTTAGGGATGACCTTAATGCAAGAAGAGTTTTTGGAAAACAGTATTGAATTAGCAGGTAAGATACAAGATCGATTTGTAAAGGATTTAGGTAAAAAGAGTCGTGGTGGTGGAGTGAAGCAAGCACCTTATATGGTATTGCATAAAGCCTATATGCCAAGGGTATTAATTGAAACAGGATTTATTTCTAATCCAACTGAAGGAGCACGATTGGATTCAGAAGATGGACAACAAGAGATCGCAACCGCAATTGCGGAAGCAATTGTAAGTTATAAAAAGGATTTTTTTGGGGATGGAGCTAATGAGCCTGTTATTGAACGTCCTTCTAAACGAATTGATGATACTCCAGTAGTGAATCAACCTAAGAAAACAGAGGCTACTCCTGTTAAAGAAGAAGTTAAAAAATCAGATAATAAAGGGATAGTATTTAAAGTGCAATTGTCAGCTAGTACTAAGAAAGTGGAAACCGTTCCATCAAACTTTAAAGGTTTGAAAAATGTAGATAGTTCTCAAGATAAAAAATTGTATATTTATACTTATGGTGACACCTCCGATTATTTGGAAGCAAAGAAATTATTAAGCGAAGCCAAATCTAAAGGATATTCCTCTGCTTATTTAATTGCATTTAAAGATGGGAAAAGTGTTAATGTAAAAGACGTAATCAAAAAATAATAATATTTTTGCAAAAAAAAAAACATTTTGAAACTAACAAGAGAAATTAAAACCGCCATTCTAGTACTGTCCTCTATTTTATTATTCATTTGGGGATACAGTTATCTAAAAGGAAGAGATTTATTCGTTGACTATAAAGTATTGTATGTGGAGTATCCTAATGTTACAGGATTAACAAATTCATCTGCTGTTACGATTAATGGAATGGTAGTCGGTAAAGTCAGTAAAATAAGTATTGATTCTACTACTGGTAAAATCAAAGTAGAACTTCAAATTAAATCGGATTTTCCAATTAAAAAATCTAGTATTGCCGAAATTAATTCTCCTAATCCTATTGGAGGAAAAGAAATTGCAATTATCCCAGGGACTACAGGTGCTGATGTAGTGGATGGGGATTTTCTAAAATCATCAAACAAATTAGGTTTGACCGATGAATTGGCAAAACAATTCGAGCCATTAAGAGATAAAGTTACTCGATTGCTGGACAATGCTAACGAAATGTTGGTAAATGTCAATCAAGTATTAGATGCTAAATCCAAAGAAAATTTGAGAAACAGTTTGGCAAACTTGAATGAAACATTAGAAAATTTTAAAAATGTTTCTAAAGAAGCACATTCAATGTTGTCTGAGAATAGAGCTAAAATTAGCGTTTCAATGAATAATGTGGAGAAAGCCTCAGACAATTTTTCTAAATTATCCGACTCTCTGGCTAAAGTTAATATCGGTAAAACTATAAAGACTTTAGAGAAAACCTTAGCGAATGTTGATAAAATGATGGGCGATATGCAAGCTGGAAAAGGAACTATGGGTAAATTGATGAAAGACGATGCGATGTACAATAATTTCACTAAAACTTCAAAAGAATTGGAATTGTTATTACAGGACTTGCGTTTGAATCCAACACGTTATGTTAATGTCTCTTTATTTGGAAAGAAAAACAAACCTTACGTGGCTCCAACCAACGATTCTATTAAAAAGAAATAAACGAACTATATGACTATATTATCTACTATTTTATTTGCAATCCTTCTATTGGCTGGATTTGGATATTTTACTCTTAATGTAAAAAAACTGATTCGAAATATTAAACTAGGGAAAGACGTGGATCGTTCGGACAATGCTTCCGCCCGTTGGAATAATATGGCTATGATTGCCTTAGGTCAATCCAAAATGGTGAAACGTCCTGTTGCAGGATTTTTGCATATCATTGTTTATGTTGGGTTTGTAGTCATCAATTTAGAACTTTTGGAGATTATCATTGATGGTCTTTTTGGCACACATAGAGTATTCTCTTTTATGGGAGGTTTTTATGATGTGTTGATTGGTTCATTTGAAATACTGGCACTATTAGTATTAGTGGCTGTAGTCGTATTTTGGACACGTAGAAACATCATCAAATTATTGCGTTTTGCAAATCCGGATTTAGCTGGAGCTCCAAAAAAAGATGCGAATACGATTTTGTATTTTGAAATTGTATTGATGTCTTTGTTTTTATTGATGAATGCTGCTGATTTCCATTTGCAAAATGTACCTGGTGGTTTTGGTCATTATAAAGCCGCGGGTTCTTTCCCAGTATCTCAATTGATTGCTCCATTGTTTGATGGTGTAAACAATCACATAGTATTTATGTTAGAAAGAACATTCTGGTGGATGCACATTACTGGAATATTAATCTTTTTGAATTATTTATATTTTTCAAAACACTTACACATCCTATTGGCTTTCCCAAATACTTTTTATGCAGATTTGAATCCTAAAGGGCAGTTCGACAATTTGGAAAGTGTTACTAAGGAAGTCAAATTGATGATGGATCCTAATGCCGATCCATTTGCGGCGCAACCTGTGGATGAAAATGCTGTTCCAAGTAAGTTTGGTGCCAGTGATGTGCACGATTTGAATTGGGTACAATTGCTGAATGCTTATACTTGTACAGAATGTGGAAGATGTACTTCTTCTTGTCCTGCAAATCAAACAGGTAAAAAATTATCTCCTCGTAAAATCATGATGGCTACGCGAGATCGTTTGGAAGAAGTAGGTAGAAACATCGACGCCAATAAAGGTGTATTTGTACCTGATAACAAATCCTTATTAAACGATTATATCACTACAGAGGAATTATGGGCGTGTACCTCGTGCAACGCTTGTGTGGAAGAATGTCCTGTAAGTATCAGTCCATTGTCAATCATTATGGATATGAGAAGGTACTTAGTAATGGAACAAAGTGCGGCTCCACAATCGTTGAATGCAATGATGAGTAATATAGAAAATAACGGCGCACCTTGGCAATACAATCAAATGGATCGTTTGAATTGGAAAGATGAAAATTAATAAAAGTCGCGTGTGAGTGTGACTTTTTATAAAATAAATTAAAAATTAAAATAGAATAACGGAATACACACCTTGATGATTTCCCATATGTGAGGATTGGGGACTTGTCTAATGAATTTGAATATAAAAATTTAAACAAAATGAAAGCGGAAGACATTGACAAAACCTTACAAACGGTAACTCAAAACGGACAACATTTGAGCCCAATTTTACCTGAAGGGGTAAAGAATTATTTAATCGACATTGATGGAACGGTATGCGATGACATTCCGAATGAAGAACCTGAGCGTATGTTAACAGCAGAGGTATATCCTGATGCATTAGCAACCTTGAACAAATGGTACGACGAAGGACATATTATTTTCTTCTTTACTTCACGAACAGAAGCACATAGAGAATATACGGAGCGTTGGTTAAAACAACACGGTTTCAAATACCACGGTATTTTATTTGGAAAACCACGTGGCGGTAATTACCACTGGATTGACAATCACTTGGTAAAAGCAACACGTTACAGAGGGAAATTTACCGATTTAATTGAAAAAGAAGTGACCATCGAAGTGTTTGACGATGGACAACATGAATAATAGCTAATGATTGCTTTATAGCAATCACTAAAATAATAAGTATGTCAGAAAATTTAGTTGTGCCAACAATGGCAGAAATGTTAGGACAAGGCAAACAACCTGAAGTATTGTTTTGGGTAGGATGTGCCGGAAGTTTTGACGACAGAGCCAAACGAATTACCAAAGCCTTTGTGCGTATATTGAATCGCGCCAATGTGGAATTTGCAGTTCTTGGAACGGAAGAAAGCTGTACAGGTGATCCTGCAAAAAGAGCAGGGAATGAGTTTTTGTTTCAAATGCAAGCCATGATGAATATCGAGGTGTTGAATGCTTATGAAGCAAAAAAAATTGTAACTGCTTGTCCGCATTGTTTTAACACACTAAAAAACGAATATCCTGAATTAGGAGGGAAGTATGAAGTTATTCATCATACTGAGTTTTTGAAATCCTTATTGGACTCAGGACGTTTGACTATTGAAGGAGGGCAATTTAAAGGAAAACGTATTACGTTCCACGACCCTTGTTATTTAGGAAGAGCCAATAACATTTATGAAGCTCCTAGAGATTTGATTCAAAAATTGGATGCCGAATTAGTGGAAATGAAACGCTCCAAAGCTAACGGTTTGTGTTGTGGTGCGGGTGGCGCTCAAATGTTCAAAGATGCTGAAAAAGGGAACAAAGAAATCAACATTGAACGCACCGAAGATGCGTTGGAAACAAAACCAGAAATCATCGCTGCAGGATGTCCATTTTGCAACACTATGTTGACCGATGGAATCAAAGGAAAAGAAAAAGAAAGCGATGTCAAAGTACTTGATATAGCTGAATTAATAGCTAACGCACAAGACTTATAAATTATGAAAAAAATTATTTTTACATTGCTTTTATCTACTATGGCTTTTAATGCTTTTAGTCAAGATGTTTTAACTACAGTGACCAAAGAAGTGTGTACTTGTATTGAAGGTAAAAAAGACAAATTGGATACTTCTAATCCTCAAAGTTTAAAAATGCAATTGGGCTTTTGTATTTTGGGAAGCTATAATAATCATACTACAGAAATTGATAAAATTTATGGAAAAATAATGCAGGATGAAAAAGCGATGGAAAAATTTGGAGAGGATGTTGGAATGAAAATGGCTTCTGTTTGTCCTGAAACTTTAATGTCATTAGCAGGTTCATTTTCTGATACTGAAGTTGCAGATACAACTGCAACAGAAGAAGTAAAAGAGGATTTGTTTGTTGAAGGAGAAATTGTTGCCTTCAAAGCAAATGAATTTGTTACGATTCAAGTTAAAGATAAAAATGCGAGAGTACATAATATGTTAATTTTAGATTATTTTGAAACTTCCGCTTTATACACTAACAATCAAATCAAACCAAAGGATAAGATTAAAGTAAGCTATACTGAAATTGAATTATTCGATCCTAAGGCTAAAGAGTTCCGTTATTTTAAAGTGATTACTGCTTTAGAAAAAATTTAAAAAACACTATAATGTACATTCCATTTGAAAATTTACCAGAACAATCTCGAATTTGGATCTATCCATCCAATAGAAAATTTTCTGACGACGAGGTTACTGAAATTGAAAAAGAATTGACTGAGTTCTTGAACAATTGGTCCGCGCATGGAAGTGCTTTAGAAGCTTCATATCAAATTCGATACAATCGATTTATCATCCTAGCCATCAATCAAGAAGTACATCCTGCTACAGGTTGCTCTATTGATGCTTCTGTTTCTTTTATTCAAAGTTTGGAGCAAAAATACAATGTAGATTTGTTGGATAAAATGAATGTTACCTACAAACAAGGTGAATTTATTACGCATAAAACCTTATTGGAGTTTAAAAAATTGGCCAAAGACAAAGCCGTTTCTGGGAATACCATAGTGTTTAACAACTTGGTCAATACCATTGAAGAATATAATGAAAACTGGGAGATTCCTGCAAATGAAAGTTGGCACAGTCGATTCTTTTAAAAAAAATTAATGAAAAATTTATTCCAACTACTATTTCTATCTATCGTTTTAACTATAGTTACAAATTGTAGTTCTACCAAAACGAAGCCTCAAGAAACCGCTGTTTTAAAACCTGATTTTGCTGCTGATGAGGAGGTGTATGTTCCTCATTTAAAGTCGGAGCGCAAAACTTTCTTTAAAGGAAGTCCTGCTGAAGATAAATGGGTCGATAGCGTGTATTTTGAAATGCCTTTTAATGAAAAGGTTGGGCAATTATTTATGGTAGCAGCCTATTCCAATAAGGATTCCATTCATTTTAATGCAGTCGATAAGCTGATTAAAGACTATAAAATAGGTGGATTGATTTTCTTTCAAGGTGGTCCAGTCCGTCAGGCTCGTTTGACCAATAGGTTTCAATCACATTCTAAAATTCCTTTGTTTATAGGGAATGATGCAGAGTGGGGATTGAGTATGCGTTTGGATTCTACCTACCGTTTTCCTTGGAACATGACTTTGGGAGCGATTAAAGATTTAAAATTAATTGAAAAAGTTGGCGTCCAAATGGGAAAAGAGTCCAAACGAATGGGGATTCAATTCAACTTCGCGCCCGTATTGGACATCAATACCAATCCTTTAAATCCCATTATTGGGAACCGCTCGTTTGGGGAAGATAAAAAGAATGTCACCGATAGAGCCATTGCTTTAATGAATGGGGTGCAAAGCCAAGGTGTGTTTTCAACAGGGAAACATTTTCCTGGTCACGGTGATACTGCTACGGATTCGCACCATACCTTACCCACGGTTAGTTTTTCTAAAGAACGCATAGAGAGTGTAGAGTTATATCCTTACAAACGTATGTTTGACGAAGGATTAGAATCTGTTATGGTTGCACATTTGAATGTGCCGAGTTTGGAACCACGTGAAAATTATCCTACCTCTATTTCTTATTCCGTGGTGACGGATTTATTGCAAAAAGAATTGGGATTTGAAGGTTTGATTTTTACCGATGCCTTGAATATGAAAGGTGCGGCTAATTTTAAAAAGCCGGGCGATATTGATTTGGAAGCCTTTTTAGCAGGAAATGACATCTTACTTTTTCCTGAAAATGTGCCCGTTGCCGTAGATAAAATTACCGATGCGTATCAATGCGGAATCATTTCTGAAGATCGTTTGGCCCAGTCTGTGAAAAAGATTTTACACTACAAATACAAAGCGGGTTTGAATCATTACAAACCGGTAGATACTAAAAATTTAGTCAACGATATCAATCCTATTGACGATACTTCCTTGCAATACGAATTGTATGAAAATGCCATTACGGTATTAAAAAACAAACACGACATACTTCCTATAAAAGATTTGGAACAAAAGATTGCCTATGTCAAATTAGGGGATGATAACAATACTACTTTTGTTTCAACCTTAAAAAAATATACCGATGTGACGGAAGTTACTGCCGATAATATCGATACTTTGAATGTGCGTTTGCAAAAATTTGATTGGGTAATTGTAGGTTTTCACAAATCGGATAAGGCTTGGAAGAAACACGATTTTACCGAAACGGAGTTGAATTGGTTGCAAGCGATTGCTAAAAACAATAAAGTGATTTTGGATGTTTTTGCCAAACCGTATTCCTTACTTCCTGTCAAATCATTTGAAGATATTGAAAGTGTAGTCATCACGTATCAAAATGGAGATATTGCACAAGAGGTTTCGGCAGAATTGCTTTTTGGAGCTATAGAGGCTAAAGGAAAATTACCCGTATCCATCAATACGTTCTTTCATGTGAACGATGGTTTGACTACCGAAAACTTACACCGTTTGGGCTTTTCTACTCCCGAAAATGTTGGAATGAGTTCCGATAAATTAGCCGGTATTGAAGCCTTAGCAAAAAAAGCTATTGACGGTAAGATGGCTCCTGGAATGCAAATTTTGGTGGCTCGTAAAGGAAAAGTGATTTATCAAAAAGCTTTTGGTTACCATACCTATGACAATATTGTAAAAGTTAAGAATACCGATATCTATGATATCGCCTCGGTGTCCAAAATGGTAGGAACCCTTCCCAATGTGATGCAACAGTACGATAAAGGCAAATTAAACTTAGATACTAAACTGGGCGATATGGTGCATCAGTTTAAAGAAAGCGATAAAAAAGACATTCCTTTTAAAGATTTTATGTCGCATTATGCGCGTTTGCAGCCTTGGATTCCGTTCTATAAAGAGACCTTGGATAGTTTGAAAATGCCTATGGACAAATACTATAAAAAAGTACTGACCGATGGCTATACCAAACAAGTAGCTCAGGATTTATTCATCCGTGATGATTACCAAGATACTATTATGGCTAAAATTGTCAAAAGTAAATTATTGGACAAAAAAGAATACAAATACAGTGATTTCACTTTTATCATTTTAAAAAAATATTTAGAACATACTTCAGGAGAGAAATTAGACGCACTTGCAGCATCCCATTTCTTCAAGCCTTTAGGAATGACGAATACCCTTTATAATCCGTTGCAAAAGTTTGACGTCAATTCGATTCCTCCAACGGAGATTGATAATTATTTCCGTCATTCCGTAATACAAGGGTATGTACACGATATGGAAGCTGCCATGGAAGGTGGGGTAGGCGGTCATGCGGGATTGTTCTCCAATTCGATGGATTTGGCGAAGATGATGCAAATGTATCTTAACAAAGGGACCTATGCGAATCACACTTACTTTAGTCCTCAAACCTTTGATGCCTTCAATACCTGTTATTTCTGTTCCGAAGGCAACCGCCGCGGACTTGGATTTGACAAACCACAATTGGGCAAAGAAGGTCCAACGTGTGGATGTGTGTCGATGTCGAGTTTTGGACATACCGGTTTTACTGGAACAATGGCATGGGCAGATCCCGAATCAGAAATTATTTTTATTTTCCTATCCAACCGAACGTTTCCTGATTCAACCGCCCCTAACAAACTCTCTAAAGAGAATATCAGAGAGGATATACAGAAGGTGATACAGGGAGCTGTTTTGAAGTAATAGGCATTTTAAAGGCAATAGGCAATAGACCGTTGTGGTTACTAGGTGTAAAGGATATTGAGTAGTTCATGACTATAAGTTGGTTTATGCTCAAAGTATGCATAGCTTTGTCTATTCTCTATATTCTATACTCTATATTCTACACTCCATCCTCTTCCCACAACATCTTTCTTCTTTCCTCTTTCTTCTTTCTTCTAAATTAAATCGTAACTTCGTATTCCAAAAAAAAGACTGAAATGAAAATAGCAATAGTTTGTTATCCTACCTTTGGGGGTAGTGGCGTGGTAGCTACAGAATTGGGGCTTGAACTGGCTCATAGAGGACATGAAATTCATTTTATTACGTACAGGCAACCGGTACGATTGGCGTTGTTGGATCCTAATGTGCACTATCACGAGGTGAATGTTCCTGAATATCCGTTGTTTCATTACCAACCTTATGAATTGGCGCTTTCGAGCAAGCTGGTGGATATGGTGAAGTTGTACAAGATTGAATTGTTGCACGTCCATTATGCGATTCCTCACGCTTATGCAGGTTATATGGCCAAACAGATGCTTAAAGATGAAGGGATCAATATTCCAATGGTGACTACACTTCACGGTACGGACATTACTTTGGTAGGGAACCATCCTTTTTACAAAACAGCGGTGAGTTTTAGTATCAACAAGTCGGATATAGTGACCTCGGTATCGCAAAGTTTGAAAGAAGATACTTATAAGCTTTTCGATATCAAACAAGATATTCATGTGATCCCCAACTTTATCGAATTGGATAAAAACAGAAATGAATCCTTGATTTCCTGTCAGCGTTCTGTAATGGCCAAAAAAGAGGAGCGTATAATTACCCATATCAGTAATTTTAGAAAAGTCAAACGCATCCCTGATGTGATTAAAATATTTTATAAAATACAAGAACAACTTCCTGTTAAATTGATGATGGTAGGGGATGGCCCTGAAAAAGAAAAAGCAGAGCAATTGTGTTACGAACTCGGAATTCAGGACAAAGTGATTTTCTTTGGAAATAGTAATGAAATTGATCAGATTTTATCTTATTCCGATTTATTCCTATTGCCATCGGAAACGGAGAGTTTTGGATTGGCCGCTTTGGAGGCAATGGCTTGGGGAGTGCCTGTAATATCGAGTAATTCAGGAGGATTGCCCGAGGTAAACTTTGAAGGGAACTCGGGTTATTTGAGTGATGTAGGCGATGTAGAGGCGATGGCCGTCAATGCCTTGAAGATACTTGCTGACGACGAAGTCCTTAAAGGTTTTAAAGAACGCGCACTCAAAGTAGCAGAACAATTTGATATCAAAAATATTTTACCTCTATATGAGGCATTATACCATCAAGCTTTAAATAAATAGCATATGAAAAAGATATATAGCATTTTGTTTGTGCTGCTTTTAGTAGGTTGCGGAGCTCACAAGGACAAATCTTCGGCGGATAAATTGTTCAGTGTTTTAGTTTCCAATGATTATGGAGGCAACAAATTCCAATTTTATGAAATCATCTCCGAGCCCGATGAATTCAAGATGTTCCTTGGGGATAAAGTACTAAAGCGATTGGTAAAACCCGAGGACATTACAACCTGTAATTTTCTACTGCTGAATATGGGCGAAAAAGACGCTACAGGATATAAGGTAACCGTAACCAAAGTGGAGGAACTTCCCGATAAAGTGATTGTAACGGTAAAAGAATCTGCACCTGATGCAGCTTCTAAAAGTGTTCCGGATCAAACCTTTCCGTATAGTGTAGTAAAGATCAATTCTAAAAAGAAAATTGAGTTTGCCGAGGCAGTTTTAGGGAAATAGGCATTTTTTTAGGCATTAGGCATTAGGTAATAGGCATTAGGTAATAGGCATTAGGCAATAGGCAATCGTCAATAGTCAATAGGCTGAGCCTGTTCGGAATAAAATTGTGGAGATAAATAATAAAGCCCGACAGATTCATTTCTGTCGGGCTTTTATATTTTAAATTATTATCAGGCTATCAAATTAAAGATATAACAACAAGAATAGTATCTAATCCTAATAATTAAAACGCTTCAAAACGCTTTAAAACATATCGTAACCACAAAGGCCTAATGCCTATTGCCTATTGCCTAATGCCTTTAAAAAGCCTTTAAAAAGCCTTGAAATACTTAATTAAACTTATAACGTGCGCTTAACGCCAAATCCGAACCGAAGTTGCCGTCACGGTATCCATTAGAGTGGATGTATATTTCAGGACGGTAGTCTAAACTAAGTTGGAGTGGGAAATCGAAATTGTATTCGATACCGATATCCCCTGCGATAAACAGGAAGGTACCGCTGTCTTTGTTGCCATAAGCATTGTAACTCCAAGTGCCTAATCCACCCCCAGCACCGGCATACCAATTGAACCCTTTATCGATGTTCCACACCCATTGGTGCAATCCTACCAATTTGACTGCACTGACATCCTTGCTGTCGCGCCATCCCAAATCAAACTCCAATCGTCTGTTTTCTCTTAATGCCCTTTGATACGAAACCTCTGCCCCAAAACCATCATTACTTCCTAATCGCAGTCCAAGAGCGTTT
>CANCJZ010000077.1 GCA_947378465.1 Flavobacteriaceae bacterium | reverse complement strand
CCAGTGAAGTTCAAAAAAGAACTCAAAAAGGCTTCAAGAAATTTAGGACCTTTTGAGAAACAACAACTTCATTCTTGGTTGGTGAGTTACACAATTGATCGACCAGAATTGAGGCAATGCATTTAGGTAACTTGCTTACATTTTAAATTATCAATTTGTTGAATTACAATTGTTGATTTAAATCTTAAGATTGATTTATAAAGAGCTGCTTGCAGCTCTTTATAAAGAAGTCTAATCAAATGTAAGAATAATACTTAATAAAACATTAAAAAATGTATTTAATCGAAAATATAAGTATTTAAACGTTGTTGTTTTTGGTTTATATAATTATAATTCACTATTTTTATTCAAAGTTTAAAAGATAACCCCTAAATCTTTAACCATGGCTAGTATTAATTATTATTACACTAAATCTGTATTAGAAACAGTGAGTGTAGATCCTACTCTTTTTAAAAGAGAACTTAAAAAAGCATCTCGTAATTTGTTACCTTATGAGATTCAACATTTGTCAAAATGGCTTTATTCTTTTACAATCAATAAGCCCGAGCTTAAAAAATGTATTGAAGAAGTCAATCTCTCGACAGCGAATTAAATATTACTTTACTGATTTTGGACTAATGATTTGAACATTGTTAAATACAATGGCGCCTTTTATGACTCCTGCAATGGTAGTTCTCAATGCGTCAATAATGTGTATTTTCAACTCATTTTTCGGATATATTAGACTTACTTCTCTTGCCGGTTTTGGTTCGACAAAATGACGAAGTTTTTGTTTGTCTTTGTCATTCAATTCCAAGGTGTGTAAGTAGGGTAGTAAAGTAGTTCCTAGTCCTTCATTGGCAAGTTTAATTAATGTTTCAAAACTACCGCTTTCTAATTGAAAATGGTTGTGGTCCATGTTATTTCCATTTTTACAAAGATTCATTACACTGTCTCTAAAACAATGTCCATCTTGTAGAAGTAGAATTTCATCCATATTCAAATCAGAAATCTCAATTTCCTTTTTGTTGAAGGCTGTGTTATTTTCATGAATATAAGCTACGAAGGGTTCGTAATATAATACTACCTCTTTGATTTTATCCTCATTCAAAGGTGTTGCAGCAATAGCTGCATCTAAATGTCCATTGTTTAATTTAAAAATAATATCCTCGGTATTTAGCTCTTCAATGATGAGTTTTACCTTCGGATATTTTTTTATGAAATTATTCAAAAACATCGGTAATAAAGTAGGTGTAACTGTAGGTATAATTCCCAATCTGAATTCTCCTCCAATAAAGCCCTTTTGTTGTTCAACAATATCTTGAATACGGTTGGCTTCATTTACAATGTTCTTGGCTTGATTTACTATTTTTTGACCTATTTCTGTTAATTGAATTGGCTTTTTAGTTCGATCAAATATCTGTATTCCTAATTCTTCTTCTATCTTTTGAATTTGCATACTCAAAGTAGGTTGAGTAACAAAACATTTTTCTGCTGCTAATGTGAAGTTTTTGTATTCAGCTACAGCCAATACATATTGCAATTGTGTTATAGTCATGATAGTAATATTTTATGCAAATATAAAAACAATCAATTTAATTTATAGTCTAAAAGATGCTTTTTAACGAAATTTGCAATATAAATATTATATATCATGAAATTAAATACTTTAGGACTTCCCGTTAAAGAAACCGGAGTCGTTGCAGCAGAACTAAATATATTGTTAGCAAATTTTCAAGTTTATTATCAAAATTTAAGAGGATTACATTGGAACATCAGAGGAAAACGTTTTTTCGATTTGCATTTAAAATTTGAAGAATTGTATAATGATAGCCAATTGAAAATTGATTTGATTGCTGAAAGAGTATTAACTCTGGGCGCTGTTCCTCTTCACACTTTTGGAGATTATATTAAAAACAGCAAACTTACCGTAGGCAAAGATATTCACAACGATGAACAAGCGATTACTTTAATTTTAGATTCAGTTTCTCGTTTGTTAAAAATAGAAAGAGTAATTCTTTCTCAAGCCAGTGAAATTAATGATGAAGGAACCATTTCAATGATGAGTGATTTTATTGTAGAACAAGAAAAAACGGTTTGGATGTTAAGTGCTTGGTTAGAACAAGATATTTAATCATCTAAATTTTCATTAAAAGCAGAAGGAAGTAATTTAGGAATAAATTTCACCAATATTGGTAGTAATAAACTACCACCAGGGAGTAAAAAAATAGTTAATGACGGTATGCTTTTGCAAATGTCTAATAATTGTTTTTTTACTTTCTTTTTTTCTACACTATCCAAATCTTGTTGCGTTGATTTTTTGAGTAATAGCATTAACTCTTTACTTTCAGATATTTCTTTAGTCAATCTTTTTTTGTTTCTTTTGATCAACATTTCTACACTAAGCGTAGTTTGATCATAAAAGTGTTTAACTGGATTAGAATAATTAAAATAAGGTATTTCTTTTTGATGTTGTGCAATAAAGCTATTTGTCAAGGATATGCTTTCGTTGATGAAGGGATCATCGAGATGCATTGCTTCTCCTAATTTTGATAAAAAGAAGAGTTCTTCATTTTCTGTTTTACCATTATCCCACATTGCCAAAGTAGCTAAATCAAACAAATAGTACTTTTCAAATTCATTGGTAAAATGATGTAAGGGGAGCGATTCTAAATTTTGAACATTAATTTTTGAGAATTTTGTATAGCGAACTGAAGCCTCGAACAATTTAATCAACAAATCATCATAAGCTGAATTATTTGTTTTTACTTGTAACGATAAAGAAACTACACTCATAATGATTTCCTCTATTCGCTTTAAATATTTCTCTGGAATATGACCTTTTAGTAAGTATTGGTGAAAAGCCAATACATCTACAAACAGCAATGCATTGGTCACAATATGAGAAAAGTTTTTACTGATGATGTCTTTGTTTGTTTGAACTCGTTCATCAATAATGTTTTCTAATTTTGCACTTGAACTTCCTGATATGATTTTATCAAATAAAACAAATCCTTTTGGATTCATAGCTTCATAAAAAGCAACTGTTTTTTCAATAAATTGTTTAGGAATTGTTTCTTTCGTTGTAAAGCAATAAAGGTCATAGAGAACATTCAATAAAGCTATTTTCGACACCTCCTCTGATTTCCATTGTTCAATTCCAATTATTGGATCAGAATTAATACCTACAATATGTCCATATATAAACCCCGTTTTTCGAATGTCTTCATATAAGGACAAATGATCAATAACAGTATAGTCAAGTTTATTTGTTTGTTCAACAAAATACTTGTCTATCCATCCATTTGCCGAGGGGTTAATCATAGCTTTTTATTTGATTCACAAATTTATATAAATCAATTCTATTATTCGGGGTTTCCCATAATTTTAAATAATTCTGCATTCGATATCAAATACCTATTGTCTAATGCTATTTTTGATAATTGTGCACTAACTAAATTATTTTCTCTGGAATTGATCAAAAACATTGAACTTTCACCGAATGAAAATAATCGTTCTTCTGATTGGAGCATTGTACTGTAGTTTACTACTAAATGATTAATGATTTGTCGCTGTTTTTCCAATGACTTAATCTCCGTTTGTTGCGCTTTTATTTTATTGCTCAATTGTGTTTTCTCAATGTTTAAGATATATTGCCCATCTTGAATTTTGAATTTCGACAATTGTAAACTTCCTCTTTCTTTTCGTAAAAACAACGGAAATGAAAAGTTAACTCCTACTTTATGATTGTTGAAATTTGTTTGGTCCCAACTACTTGGTTCAGATAAATAGTGATAACCAACATCCATTTTAGGGAGTAAGGAGTTGGCTTTTAGTTTTCGATCTACTTCTAATAATTCAATTTTATTTTGTAAGGCATTGATTTTTGGATGATTTTCGATTGAAATGTTCTCAATCAGGAGATTATTTGTTTTTAAAGTTGTTAAAATAGTTTTATCTAAACTGTCTTCAGGAGTGATATTATCTTGAAGTTCTAAGGGCAAATTGTTTTCCAACCATAAGTAATTAGCCAATTCTAATTTGGATTTGGCTAATTTAAGTTTAGCATCCTCTAAATTCAACAATCTATTCTTTACTGTTATTCCTGCTTCTACGGAATCAATAGCTGATTTATCCCCATTTTCAATTAAGTTAGCAATCCCCGAATATCGTGTTTGAGCATTTTTTAGGTAGTCTTCGTATAATTTTACTTCACTATAATTTTTCTTCCAATTAAAATAAGCCACTGAAGCATCGTATAATACTACAATTGCCTGAAGCTTTCGCTCGGATTGACTCAATTGTACTTGAATCTTTGCTTTTTTTAAATCGGACATCCTTTGGTTTATTAATAATCCTTGTCCTAAAGGAACCGTAAGTCCCAATGAAGTTAAACCTTGATTAGGTAATGTGTTTTCAGGATTTAGATAGATACCTTCACTATTGTTAAAACTTGCCTTTACTTCAATTCCATACCAGGTTGGGATTTTGAAACTACTATTAAGTAACGAATAATATTCTTTTCCGCCAAATTGTTTTTGGTTATAATCTACTTCTATCTTAGGGTCAAAGGCTCCTCGAGCCATCATCAAATTCGCTTGTGATTTGTTAATTTCTAAATTAGCACTTTTGACCATAGGATGGAATTTTTTGACATATCCTAAGTATTCATCAAAAGTAAGCTCTTTCAAATTTGGGGTTTGACCAAATACATTTAAGGTAATTATAAGAAAGAAAAGAATTTGTTTCATAATTTATTTTTTTTCAGCAGTTTTTGATGTTTTAGGTTGGTAATAGTTTGGAGGAAATCCATTCAATATTCGCCATATTTCATACCATACAGGTACATTGTCCAATAACGCCAAGGTTTGTGCTCCGGATCCAATGCTTACTTGTTTTGGCCAAGCAGTTTCTGAAGGATCAGGTGCTATAAGTACTCTAAACTTTCCATTGTCACTGATGAAATTTTCCACTGCAACAATTTTACCTCCAAACGTACCATATGACATATTAGGCCAACCTGAAAAAACTACCGTAGGCCAACCATCAAACCATACTCTAACTTTTTCTCCCTTATGAACTAATGGCAAATCATTTGGACTGATATATGTCTCAACAGCAATATCATATTTGGCTGGCATAATGCTCACAATTTGAGCTCCCTCTTTTATTGTTTCCCCAATACCAGATTGAATGGCGCGATTGATATACCCATTTTGAGGCGCTTTGATATAATACATACCATTTCGAATCTTGTAATTGTTGTATTGATTTTGAAGTTTGTTGACCTGTGCTTTAGTATCGTATTGACTACTCAAAGCCGTATATTGATCACCTCTAGCTTTAGATTCTTTCTCAGCATATTCTGCCGAAATACGATTTACCTCAATCTTTGCATTGAGTAATTCATTTTCACTTGCAATCAATTTATTTTCTTGAGTAATGATTTTCGCTTCCATTTCTTGAAGTTTTAATTTCTTTTCTTCAACATCTGTTAAGGGTTTTAATCCTTCTTTATTTAAAGTCAAGGAACGATTGAATTGTGTAGTAGCTATTTTTATTTGAGTTCTTACTGCAACTAAATCCATACTGTCACTTTTTACTTTCAAAAACGATTGACGTATCTTGTTTTTCGCTTGTTGTAACTTCAGCTTTTTTTCCTTTTCCAAGGACTTTATTTGAGTGGTTAACGACACCACCTTTCCACCATAGGATTCTTGAGCCAATTGTTTCGCTTCTACCTGTTTTTTTGTATTTGCTACTAAATTAGGATCAAGATATTCTTCTTTTATTTCAGAAATAAATAAAATAGTATCTCCTGCTTTTACATAATCACCTTCTTTTACATACCATTTTTCAATTCTTCCCCCTATAATAGAGTGTATTGTTTGTGGGCGTTGGTTCGGTTTTAAAGTGGTAACCGCTCCAGAACCCGAAATGTTTTGTGTCCAAGGAATAAATAATATTATCACCACAATAATCGAAACCCCAATTATGATGCGGTTTAATATTTTGTAATGCGGTCGATTACTCAAGCTTTTCAATGTGCTGAACTTTTCAGTAGCATCGGTTATAGGGTTATTGGAGGATATATTTAGCATATTAGATTATTTTGTTCGTCAGCGATTATTTGTCCTTGTGAAAGTGTAATTTTTCTAGAACATTTTTGTGACCAATAGGGGTTTTTACAAACTACAATCACAGTCCAATGATACTTTGGGTTAGTGATAAAATCAATAATTTTATTGGCCGTTAGTTCATCCATTTTATCTAATGGATCTTCATAAAATAACACTTTTGGTTTGTTGATGATGCTTCTTGCCAAGAGTATTTTTTGGGAATTGGAGGATGATAATTGTTTCCCTTCTGGGAAAATTTTAGTATCCAATCCTTTAGGAAGTGATTTAATAAAGCTTCCAAGTTCAACTCCTTCAATCGCCCATTTCAAATCTTCAGGGCTTACTAATGGATTGTTGAAAGTGATGTTTTCCAAAATAGTACCTTCAAATGGTGTTTCTCCTTGGATGATTGTTCCAATTTGAGATCGGTATTGATTCAAATCCATTTTTTGATAAGTGTCATCATTGATAAAGAATGAACCAGAATTAGGCTTTATTAAGCCTGATAATATCCTGATTAATGTCGTTTTTCCTGAACCATTATCACCGTCTAAGATTATTTTCTCTGCAGCATCAATCTTTAAATTGATTTTATTTAACACATTATTATTGGAATCAGGAAATTTGAAACTAATGTTTTCAGCTTCTAAGTTGATTTTCGTCAAACAAGTTTCTATTGTTTTTGAATTACTTTCTTCCGTTTTTAAATCGGAAATCTGACCTATTTTTTCGATAGAAGTGATGACATCATAAAAAGTTTCTAATCCAACAATGATTTTCTCAACGGAGTTGATCACTAATAAGATAATGATTTCTGCTGCTACAAATTGACCAATGTTCATTTGTTGTTTGATCACCAAAAAACCACCAATAAGTAACAAACTAGCCGTAATAATTATTTTAAAAATAATTAACTGGCTGAATTGTCTTTTGATGACATTAAAATGCTTTTCTCTATAGTTTAAATATTCTGAAACCAATAAATCATTTTTTTGCAAGGCAAATTCAAAGTTTTCTTTTTTGCGAAAGCTAAAGTTATTACGAGCTATTTCTTGCAACCATCCTACAACTTTATATTTGTATTTTGATTCTTTCAAACTAGTAGATAGTCCTGATTGATATGAGAATCTAAAAATAGAATAGAGAAGAACTAAAAGAAGTATACCAAAGAAAATAAAAAAAGGATGGTATAAGGAAAGCAATAAGATTCCAAAAGTTATTTGCAATAGTGCTGTTGAAAAGTCAATCAATAATTTTGAAATACCTTTTTGTATCGTTAAAGTTTCAAAGAATCGATTTGCCAATTCAGGAGGGTATTGGTTGTACAGTTCTTCAAATTTTATTTTTGGTAAACGATATCCAAACTCAAAAGATGATCGGATGAATATTTTTTGTTGTAAGTTTTCTGTTATTCGCAGTTGCATTATCGATAGTATTCCTACTAATGCCACCCCGATAACTACTACTACTACCAATACCACCCAGGATACACTTACTCTTGCAGATTGTATTAAGTTGATGATGGCTTGTATTCCTAAAGGTAGTGATAAACTTACTAATCCCGAAAAGATGGCGTAAAAAAAGATTTGGTAGATATCTTTTCGGTCGAGCTTCAAAAAGTTGTAAAATCGTTCTAATGGTGTTTGTGTTGTCATTTATAGTAGGGTTTTTTCGATTAAATTTAAATAAAAGCGGGTAGGGGAATTGTTTTCATCACAATTAGTAATAGTTTTTAAATGATCTTTTAAAAAATGCTGATGCAATGCACCTTGTACAATTGAAGAGGCTAAGCTTTTCGCAAATTCATATTCAGGATTCACTGCTTGTATCATTTCAATAAGTCGGTTGATGACTCTTTTATAAATTATAAAAAAACCAACTTTATTATCTTCATCCACTTCTTTAGTCAATAGTGTTTTGGTAAATTCAGCAATGATGATTCTATTTAATACCGCCTCATTAACATAGAGTGTTTGCGAATCGTCCTCAATTTTTTCTGTAACTATTGTTATTGCCTTAGTTAATTTTTCCCAAGTATTCTCAATGTTATTCGTTTCAAATACCAATCGACATTCCATCCAGCTCCAATACCAAGAAGATAGGTACACCATTAATTTGTGCTTATTTTCAAAGTATCGATATACCGAACTTTCATTAGATCCTATGCGTTCTCCCAGCTTTTTGAAAGTATAATTCTCAAATCCTATCTCATCAATTAACAGAATACTTTCTTCAATAATCTTCTTTCCTAATTTAGAGTTTTCAGGATTTTTGACATATAATTTCTCGTTGACGGTAATGATAATATTCGTAAGTATGTTTTGCATAATTAAAAGGGATATGTGCAAATATAATAGTAATACTATTAAAAATAAAACTTTAACTATTATTTAGTATATTTTATTTAGAATTAAATTCTAGTGATTAGTTGTTTTTAAGCAATAAAAAAAACGCCTGAAAGGCGTTTTTTGATAAGTTATGATTTTAATAATGTTCCATTGGAATCGTATAAAAACTCCTCGGTATCAAGATTTTCCTTTATTTCAATTTCATATTTCAAAGTCTTTTTGGAAGTTTCTATTTTATAAACGCTTTTTACCACTGATCCTTTATGACTATTATTAAATGCCGTTTTTACTTTTTCAGGTAATTGATTAAATATAATGGTGCTTTCCGTTTCTAACCATTCGCCTGTATCTGAAAAGTTGGCTGAATGTTTTTCTCCTTTCCATTCAAATGACGCCTCATATTCGTGGTCATTCTCTTTGTCCCATTTTACAAGACTCGCCTTTTCAAATTTTTGTTGAAAAGCTTTCACTACTTTCTCTGGTGCTTTGCTTTGTGCAAAACAAAAGGTACCTAACAACATTAGCGCAAGTACCACAATTAACAATTTTTTCATTTTTTTAAATTTAAATGTTTTACAATAAATTAGGGGTAATTAAAAAAAAGGAACTAACCTTACTGTTAGTCCCTTTGTATAAAAAATTTAGTTTGTTTCTTCTTTATTTGATAATCGCGGAACAAGCTACTCTTGCACCAGCATTGCCGGTTGGCTGTGTGGTAAAATCATCAGCTCCCTGATGAATAATTAATCCTTTACCTAATATATCTTTTGTGGCATCACCACAACCGATACACCATTCGTCGGTTTTGAATGAAATACTACCATTTCCATTTTCATCAGCTGTAAAGTTGCCAATATCACCTTTGTGGTGCTCTGCATCCGTCCATTTCCCGTGCTTTTTAAAGGTAGGATTCCAATGTCCTCCTGCTGAAGCGGCATCGGCTGAAGAACAATCTGACTTTTCGTGAATATGTATGGCGTGAATTCCTGGTTTCAAACCAGTAAGTTTAACATTTAAGGATACTTTTCCATCTTTATCTATAAAGGTAGCCGTACCTGCAACGGTACTATTGCTTTTAGGTTCTAATGTAATTGAAACTACATTAGCTTGTGAAGAAGAACTCGATTTGCAACCCAATACTAGGGCTACTACTAATGCTGATGCTAATACTATTTTTTTCATAAAATTTATTTTAACCAAAAATAAGCATATTCTTAATCACTTAGTCAAATTATAACTTAAGATTTATTAAATTTCAATTATTATAGGGTTAATTTATGACGTTGTTGATAATAAATAAATAGGCAGCGGATTGTAAAGCTGGTTTTGTTAAAACATCACTTTCAAATTCAATAAAAGAGCAGAGTTCATTTGATTTGTATAATAAGGCAAATCCATTATATTTTTTATCCTTTTTGACTATAGAATACGAATAAGTTTTAGAGCTTTTATTGGATTTTAATAATTTAAAATCATTCAATTGCCCAAACTTTTTTAAAGCTTTGAAATTATCACTATCCTCTTTTTTGCTTTCAAAGTCGTGAAGAAATATGGTTAAATCTTTCTTTAATTTAAAAGCCATTCTCAAAGTATCATCGTGATTATTTTGAAAATAACTCTCCTTTTGGATTTTTATTCTGGTACTCAAATCAATTTGTACAATTGTATCTTTTTGAAGCTTTTTCAAATGATTGAATTGCTTTTCAGTTTCTGATAAATCCTCCAAATCCTTATAGGAGGTGTAGAGAATATCATTGGATTGTTGTTGGAATTTAGCAGCGGAAACGATGTTGTTTGCTCTAATCTCCTCTGATCGATTGATAATCTCTTGATTAATTGGACTCGATGTGTTTGATTTATCATTGGTGCAAGTCATCACTAATCGCACTACTGCGAAAAGTAGTAGAACTATACTTAAGACGCTTCTCCAAGGGCTTTCATTGGTCATTTTCTTAAGTCTTCTTGAGATAAAATGATTTCAGTGAATACCGTTCCTTTATTACTTTGATAAATGTATTTAAGTGCATTAACTCCCAGACCACTAACACTGGATAATACTTTACTCGTTTGAGGGGCCCGCAACATTCCTTCTTTCATCAATGATTTGGCATTTGGATTTTTAAGTACTGCACCATCTTTGTCGCTTATTTCAACATAATACACCAATTCCTTATTATCGCTAATGTCTATTTTGACTACCGTAGTTCCTGCATTTTTATCCGTGATGGGCAAATTGCGATTCATCATTTCTAAAGCCAGTTTTACTTGGTCATTACTAGTGTTTTTGCCAACTTCTCCAGCTAATGATTTTTTAGATAATTTATTTTTGATAATTTCAAGCATCTTTTTATGATCCACAATCATACTGCAAAGTTCTCTGTTATTATCTGCTAAGAAAACTACATCAAAGCTTACTCCTTCATCTAATAATCCTGTAGCTGCTTTGTCTTCTGAAAGTAAATCCCCAATCATTCCAGGAAATATATCTTTGTATAATGATTTGTTGGATTCATTATCTTCAATACTCGTTTCAAATTTTAATTTGATTATGTTTTCGCTCTCCACTTCCGCTTTTGCCGAAGTTACTATTTGATTAGTAATTAATCGAGTGTTTTGATTGTATGAAATAATAAAATTTTGAATTTTTTCTTGAGTGTTCTGACAGCTAATACTGCTGATTGCAAACAAAGCAACTAATGAGAATCGAATCAGTTTTTGGATCATTTTTAAAGTTTTAATGGTTCAATATAATCTTACCCTAAAGATTCCTCTTTGGATAACATAGGTTAAATTAAAGGGAAGGAATGAAAGTAGATTTTGGGTAAAAATAACAAAATAAATTAATAATGATTAACTAGCTTTAAAGGAAATCTTGAATGTAGTTCCTTTGTTTACTTCACTATCGATTGAAATATCTCCACCCAAACTTTCAATTTGATATTTGGTAATGAATAATCCAATGCCTTGAGCATCTTGATTACCGTGGAAAGTTTTGTATATTTTAAATAAATCTTCTTTGTGTTTTTTCAAATCAATTCCACTTCCATTGTCTTTAATAGAAAGTACAATTTTGTCGTCTTCGCTAGTACAATTTATTTCAATGATAGGATCTCTATCGGGATGTTTGTATTTAATGGCATTAGTTATCAAGTTTAGTAAAATACTCTCCATATAAACGGCATTTATCGCCAGTTTAATGTTGGGATCTACTAAGTTCAATACTGTTGCGTTTTGTTGCTTAATCTGTATCTTCAAAATTTGAATTGATTTTTCTATATATTCGTGAATGCTGATCAATTCATTTTTGACTGATATTTGATTCTCTAATTTTGATATTTCATTCAAATGATTAATCGTTGTTTTAAAACCATCTGAAATACTTTTTAAATAGCCCGTCATTTCTTCCCGTTCTTCTTCAGTTTCAGACTCGGATAATAAATCTACAATCGAAGCAAGGTTATTGGAATAGGATTTTAAATTGTGAGAAACAATATTGGCAAAGTTTAATAATCTTTTGTTTTGACTATTAATAATATTGTTGGAAGTCACTAATTCATTCTCTAGTGATTTTACTGGGGTAATATCTACCAGATTCACAAAGAATCCTTCAACTTTTTTACCAACAAAATTAGGGTAGTAGTTGATTAAGGCACAATGTTTTTCTCCTGTTGGAAGAGTGATTTCGCGTTCAAATTGTTCATTCTTTCCTTTAAGAGCACTAAGTATAAATGGTAAATTCAACTCGTATAAAGGACCTAATAGTTCTTTTGAAGTCATTTTGTTAATCACCTCTTCAGGTGATTTCCCAAACCATTTATAAATAGCATTGTTTACAAAACGACAAACCGTTTGATTGTCGTAATAGGCGTGTAGTACCAAAGAGTGATCCATGACCATTTCGGACATAGAAACATAATTGTTGTTTGTTTTGTTCATTTCGAATAGTATCGTAGGGCTAAAGTAGTTAAATATTGTAAATAATTTAACATTTAAGGTTAAAATATTTCAAAATTATTTGTGCTTTTATTGTTTTAACAGCTACTATTTTGATGATTCGGCAATAAATAAGTAGTATTTGTATCTTTAGTGATTGATGTAAAACAAAAAAACCACTTGTAATACAAGTGGTTTTTTTGTTTTACAT
>CANCJZ010000076.1 GCA_947378465.1 Flavobacteriaceae bacterium | reverse complement strand
GAATAAATAGTTACCCGATTTTTAGGATTTTTCAAGTTAGATGGCGGTGAAGTTACACTAAAAAGACCTTTTACCCTGGTAATTACACAAGTGTATTGTGTGATTTAATCTGTACAAACACCTATTCAAACTGTAACATTGAATCAATAAAAAGACGCTTTGCTTATCATTAATAAGCAAAGCGTCTTCAAAATTATACGTCTATGAATTTAAAATCTAGTTATATGCTTTTTATAATGAAAAATCACATAATTGAGTAAAACGACAGTAGGACATCAAAAACCATTATTTCACGAAATGACCCCTTAAATCAGTGTTTCTTTTTTATTCAATTTATAGCCATTTGATTTAGTAAATTGGCTACTATTAGTCAAAAAGACTAAAATCAGCTTCTATAATGGCCATTTTACTGCATCTAAATATTGCCAATAGGGGGAATGTTTATTTATTCGTGGTAGGCGGATTCCAATGAATTGCTATTGGTTTGTTTGTTTTTGGTATTTCTGCAATAATAAAGGGTCTTGTTGGAATTAGACTTGCATTTCCATTTACTACATTTTGAACAGTTACAACAATGTTTTGTTCATTTTCAATTATGGAATTAATTGCAATATCATATCCTCCTTGAGTTCTTAAACTGTCAACACAAACCACCACATCAAATTTACTAAAATCAATATTTGGGTTAATATTTAAGTTTGCAACATAAGTTGAGGCAAATGTTGCCCAATCGTTTGCATTTGTAAACGAATTGAAATAACTAGTAAGGGTATTAAAATCAATCCCGTCTAGACCTTTAATAATCACTACTGGAGTGATAGGAGTTGGAGTAGCAACGTTGTCGTCGTCGCTTTTACTACAGCTTACTGTAATAAATAAAATAATGCATAAAAGCGTTGTTTTCATTTTTGAAAATTTTTAAGAATTATAAAATAGTTAAGTAAATAATTAAATTTGAAATAAAAATTAAGGAAACCCGAATGAATCGGGTTCCCCTAACCACAGTCCACCAAAACATATCAAGCAGTAACACTTATTGTAACGATATCACTCCATTGTCCCACTAAATCGTCATTGAGCAGATAGGCAGCTCGATAACGCCAAACAGCACTTTCGCCTGTTGCAGGCATTGCTGAGTTATCTACATAGTTAGGTATAAAATCTTTGTCAAATGGAATAAATCCATTTCCTAGATCTTTTTCAATGGCAATACCATGAAAGTTTCCTTTTTTCCAATTCAAATGTACTTTGCCTACACGAAGTGATGCTTTCAAAATTGGTTTAGCGTTTTCAGTATCTAATTGTTTTGAAGCGGATGCTTCTATTCCCAAATTAATCCCTATGGATTTGGTGTAATTTGGATGGGCTTTAATACGTGCCACTGTAGCAGTGAAACGATTTAAAACCCCATTATCTACCGCTGTAGGAGCGGTATCAAATTCCAAAGGTGAGGGAACTTCATTGTTTACAGGACCTGTAATTCCTTTTTTAAGATTAGTTTTAAAAGAGGTCCAGTTTTTTTTGTAGGTGTCTACTCGTTGAAAGCTCGAAACAGTCCAAACTAAATAATTAGAATCGTTTCTAATACCAGCAACTTCTGCGGGGGTGAGTCCAAATTGAGGTGCGTAAACTTCAATTTTGGAAGAAAAATTGTCCATCTGAACGACCAATTTTTCATCTGTGTTTTCCAAGTAATTTCTCATAAAGCATTTTTATTTTTTCATAGACCCAAATTTAATTTCTTTTTTTTTAAACTTTCCTAATCTTTTTTGGCTTGGAATAAACTTTAACAAACATTTATGTAGGCAGTTAGCGGTTGAATATGGGTAAGTTCAGCAGATATAAGGGATGGCGGTTTTTGGAAAATTAGTTGGTGTATTTTTTTTAACTAAAACGCATAGGGTATAAAATATTTTTACCCAAGAATAAATTATTTTACCCCTAGAAAAATTTATTTTTTCTAGGGGTAAAATAATTTTCAAAGCCCGCAAAAATATTTTTTCGTCTTCTAAATCTATTTTTGAGGCTTCTGAAACTATTTTTGAGGCTTCTAAAATAATTTTAGAAGCCTCAAAAATTTATTTTCCCCTCCCAAAATAATTGTATCCCTAGTGTATAATATGTTTTCCCCTTTCAACATCATTTTTACCCTCCTTCTAAATTTATTTTGAAGCTTCAATATTACTTTTTACCTTTCCATAAATTCCTTTTCCCCCTTCTAAAACAATTTTATCCTCTTCAAAAATTCTTATTTTTTAATTAAAATAGAATAGATCTTTTGAAATAATAATTTAAAATGCACAAAATGAGTTTTTTACATAAAAAACAAAGCCTTTTAAGGCATTTATTTTAAAAACCATCCATTCACCCTAATTTGATATTCATTCACTATCAAATGGCATCCATCCACATTATACTGCCCAAATCATTACAATAGAATCGCAGTGCTGTAGTAGTTTTACGACACAGAAAAGCCCCAAATCAATTTACATTTTAAATGGCCTTTTTGAGAAACCAAAGTCTAACAAAACTATAAAAACACAAGAATTATGAAAAAATCAGCTTTAATTTTCGGAATGTTTTCTTTAATGTTATTATTAACTTCTTTCACTCAAATTGGAGGTAACCGTCCAGTAGGAGAAATTGGAGGAAATCGCCCAGTAGGTGAAATCACTGCTGAAATTGGAGGAAATCGTCCAGTTGGAGAAATTGTATTAGGAATCGGTGGGAACCGTCCAGTAGGTGAAATCACTGCTGAAATTGGTGGAAATCGTCCAGTTGGAGAAATCGGTGGAAACCGTCCTGTAGGAGAATAAATATACAGAGCATCGCTCTTACTATATAGCCCAAAAAAACCATTGAGACGTCAATGGTTTTTTTTATACAATTTATTTGTATTTTTGGAAAAATCAAAATTTTTGAAAAATCTCCTAACATTAATTTTACTATTGCTTCTTTTTAGTTGTTCCAAAGACAAAAAGAAGTTATCCGACAATACGGTAGATAGTTTGGCTATTTATATCAAAAAAGCTGATACCCTCAATGATGGTGCTAAAGACTTGTTTTATCGAAAAGCCTATAATGTAGCGGTCAATCGACCTAACGATTCCATTACTCGAAGTGGACTTACTTCTATTATGTTAGGTTTTTATAGAATGAAAAATTGGGAATATTTCAACAAATCATCCAACTTACTTTATAAATTAGCTCAAGAAAGCCATGATTCTATTCAATTGGCGAGTACCTATCGCTATAAAGCGAACTATTACAAAAACAGTTTGATTAACGATAGTGCCTTTGTGTATTATTTGAAGGCCGAAAAAATCTACAAAAATCTGCGGGATAGTTTGAACTTGGGGAACATCCTCAACAATAAAAGTATTGTGCAGTACAATGTTGGCGATTATATTGGGGCCGACAAATCCTTAAATCAAGCCTATCAATATTTGAAAAATTGCAATGACAAACATAAAATATATGAGTCGTTGAATATGATGGGGATCATTTCCAATGAAACTAAAGATTATCAAAAAGCAATTGATTACTATCAAAAGGCCTTAAAAATTATTCGTGAGAACAAAATAAAAACTCCTTTGTTCGAAGAAGCTTCTACCTTAAACAATTTAGGATATAATTATCAGATAAGTGGTCATTATAGAGAAGCAATAAAAAATTACCATCTGGCTTTAAAAGAGAAAACCTTGTTAAAAGAAGCGCCTGATTTGTACAGTATGCTGATTGACAACTTAGCCTATTCCAAATTCAAGATCAATCAAAATGAGGGTTTGCCTGAATTGTTCTATAAAGCCTTGGATATTCGTGAGCAAATGAACGCTACTACAGTAATCGTATTGAGTAAAATTCATTTGTCAGAATATTATTTTGAGAAAAAAGACACTACCCTTTCCAAAAGGTTTGCTAACGAAGCCTTATTGTTGGCCAAACAAACCAAAATCCCTAGAGATATTTTGGCTTCTTTAAAGCAGGCATCAAATGTCGATCAACAAAGTGCCTCTTTGTATTCAAAAGATTATTTCCGTATTACTGATAGTTTGCAAGAGGTAGAACGCAAATCGCAAGAGAAGTTTACGCGTATGCAGTTGGAAACTGATGAAATCAAAAAGGAAAACAACATTCTAGAGGAGCGGAATAGAGATATACTTAATTATTTTATTGGAACGGTTCTGTTTGGGATGTTTTTGTTTTTTGCCCGTGCACAACGCACCAAAAATAGAGAATTAGTTCTTAAGCAAGCCCAGCAAAAAGCCAATGAGGATATTTATAAACTGATCATTTCACAGCAAAGTAAGCTGGAAGAAGGACGTGTGCTGGAAAAAACGCGAATTGCCAAAGAAATCCACGATGGTATCCTTGGACGCTTGTTTGGATTGCGCTTAAGTATGGATGGTTTGAACAGTAGAGTGGATGAAGAATCCATTGAAGAACGCTTTAGATATCTTAATGAATTGAAACTCATAGAACAAGATTTACGTGAAATTTCGCATGAATTAAGTAGAGAGAAATTTGATTTAATTAATAACTTTGTCGCTATTATTAATAATTTGCTTGACGAACAAATCAAAATTAATACGGCACAATTGAGCGCTAATATTGGGGAAGACATCGATTGGGATTTGTTGTCCAATACCACTAAAATCAATTTGTACCGCATTCTTCAAGAGAGTTTGCAAAATATTAATAAATACGCTCACGCTACCAAAATTAGCGTGGAATTTAGAAAAGATAAAAAAGGGAATTTAGTCCTGAACATTGAAGACGATGGCGATGGATTTGATTCGGATAAAAAAAGTAAGGGAATTGGTTTACAGAATATTGTTGATCGAACCCACGAAAGTGAAGGAACTATAGATATTAAAGCAGCGAAAGGAAGTGGAGTGCGAATTACTGTTACTGTCCCACTGCAAAACAAAACAATAAAAATATAGAAAGATGCCCCATATTAATGTATTAATTGTTGACGACCATCCTTTTATTATACAAGGATATAAAAATGTAATTGATCGATTTCCCAATAAAAAGTTTGAGTTTACGATTGTCTCTGCAAGCGATTGCAAATCGGGTTACGATACGATTTATGCCCATTTAGACAATAAGTTTGATATTGCTTTTTTGGACGTAAGTATGCCCGCTTATGAGGATAAAGGAATCTTTTCAGGCGAAGACATTGCGAAGCTATTGATGAAGGAAATGCCGGAATGTAAAATTGTTTTATTGACGATGCATTCCGAGAGTTTGAAAGTACAGTCTATTATTGACGAAATAAACCCCTTAGGATTGGTTATAAAGAACGATCTTACGTTTGAGAGTATGTTGCTTGCAATTGACACGGTTCTTAACGGAGAGCGTTATTATAGCGAATCGGTAATTACTTTTTTGAATCAAATGCAAAAGGAGCGGGTATATGTTGATATTATCGACAAGCAAATCCTGCATTATTTAAAAAAACAAATCAAGGCCGACGATATTCCGCTTTATATTAGTATCTCTTCGAGTTCGGTAAAATCGCGAATCGACAAGATGAAAGAGCTTTTGAATATGAAAGGCTGTAAACACGAGGAACTCGTTGCTGCCGCAAAGGATAACGGAATGATGTTATAAAAAAAGTGAGACTTATGTCTCACTTTTTTTATGCTTGTAATGCATCCCAGCCTCTAGCTTTTAAAGGAATTTTGGTCACCGCACGGGTAATCAAATGGATGCCTTCGTTTTCAGGAGTCATATGCCCAATCACGGTAAAATTAGGATTGGCTTTTATTTTAGGAAAATCGGCTATAGGAATGGTAAACAACAATTCGTAATCTTCTCCGCCATTAATAGCCACTGTTGTACTGTCTATATTGAATTCTTCACACACATTGATGAACTGAGGATCGATAGGAAGTTTTTCTTCGTATAAATTACAACCCACTTTCGATTGTTTGCACAAATGAATAATCTCTGATGACAAACCATCCGAGATATCAATCATAGCGGTAGGTTTTACTTCCAGTTTTTCCAAAATATCTTTGACATCAAAGCGCGCTTGCGGACGCAATTGACGTTCTATTAAATAGGTGTAGGCCTCTAAATCGGGTTGGTTGTTAGGATTGACTTGGAATACTTGCTTTTCGCGCTCCAATACTTGCAATCCCATATATGCCGAACCAATATCTCCTGTGACTACTAACAAATCCGTGTCTTTGGCACCATTGCGGTACGTGATGTCTTCTTCTTTAGCAGTTCCTAAAGCGGTTACTGAAATGATCAGTCCTTTTTGAGAAGATGTAGTATCACCCCCAATAACATCTACATTATAGTATTTGGCTGCTAAAGCAATTCCGTCAAACAATTCCTCTAAAGCTTCTAATGGAAAACGATTGGATACTGCTACTGAAACTGTAATTTGAGTAGGCGTGGCATTCATTGCACAAATATCGGATACATTTACCACCACGGCCTTATATCCTAAATGGCGCAACGGCATATACGACAAGTCAAAGTGTACTCCTTCAATCAGCAAATCTGTGGAAACCACTACTTTTTGATCTTTAAAATCCAATACGGCGCCATCGTCTCCTATACTTTTTAAAGTAGAAGGCTGTTTGACATCAAAGTTTTTGGTTAAGTGATCAATTAAACCAAATTCACCCAATTGTGAAAGCGGTGTGCGTTGTGGATTTTTATCTTCTATCATTTTTTTAAGGCATTAGGCATTAGGCATTAGGCATTAGGCATTAGGCAATAGGCAATAGGCAATAGGCAATAGGCAATAGGCAATAGGCAATTAGGTGGTAAAGATACAACGTTTCTTATTAATTAGGCAATAGGTTGTTGAAACGGATAGTTGGAGTTTATAATTGGAAAAGTTATTTTGTTTACGAAAAGTTTGGAATTTGGGATTTGGAATTTGGGATTTGGAATTTGGAATTTAGAATTTAGGATATGGAAATTGAGACTTGGAATTTAATCTTAATGCATTATCTTTATTATTATAAAACCTTCCACAATGAAACACTATTCTATAGTTACAGTAACCATAAATCCTTCCTTAGATAAATCTACACATTTTCCAACATTAATAGCAGAGCAGAAAATGCGATGTGAAGCACCTCGCTATGATGCGGGTGGTGGGGGTGTTAATGTTTCTAAGGCAATTGCACGACTTGGAGGGGATTCCCATTGTGTTTTTACTGCCGGTGGCTCTACGGGCGACAAGTTAAAAGAATTGATTCAGCAAGAAGGTATTGACAATAGTCCTATTCCAGTACAACATTGGACAAGGGAAAACTTTATTGCCTTTGAAAACAGTTCGCAAAAGCAATACCGATTTGGTTTTCCTGGCAATGCGTTTTCCGAAGAAGAACAACAGCGCATCATTGCCACTATCGCCGAATTGGATTGTGATTATCTGGTGCTTAGTGGGAGCTTGAATGAGGGTTTGTCTACAGACTTTTACCAAATCATTGCTCAAAATGCCAAAAAGAAAGGGATTAAAGTAATTGTTGACACTTCTGGCGAAGCTCTACAAAAAGTAATAGATACAGGAGTATACTTAATCAAACCCAATATTGGCGAATTGGCCAAAATCCTCGGGGTGGAACGCTTGGAACTGCCTGAGGTGGAACAAGCCGCGCGACAATTGATTGCCAAAGGAGGAGCTGAAATTGTTGTAGTGTCCTTAGGGCCACTCGGAGCCTTATTGGTAAGCAAAGAGGAAAGCTTTAATGTAGCCGCACCCTCAGTAGAAAAGAAAAGTACCGTTGGAGCAGGAGATAGTATGGTAGGAGGAATGGTTTGGGCACTAGCTCAAAACAAAAGCCTTAAAGAAGTAATTCAAATAGGAGTATGCTGTGGCTCCGCCGCTACGATGAACGAGGGAACACAATTGTTTGAGGTAAAGGATGTGGAAAGGTTGTTGAGGTTTTTTTAGGTTGTAGGTTTTTTTAGGTTGTAGGTTTTAGGTTTTGTGCGGGAAGTTGTGTTTTAGGTTTTAGGTTATGGAGCATAATTTATAATTCTTATTTCCTAATTATTTTATAGTTGATTCCAATTTAGGTTCCAATTTAGGTTTCAATAAGAATGGATTTTATCCTTCCACGCATTCCACATGGAATCTTAAAAACAAAAAAGCCCAATAACTTTCGTTATCAGGCCCTAATTATCGGTAATTCTATATTCTATATTCCATCTTCTATCTGCAATATCTTTCTTCTTGCTTCTTTCTTCTAATATCTATCTTCTATCCGCAATATCTTAATACTTAATACTCAATACTTAATCATTCAACTTCAATACCGCCATAAAAGCTTCTTGAGGGATTTCTACATTACCCACTTGACGCATACGTTTTTTACCTTTTTTCTGTTTTTCCAAAAGTTTACGTTTACGAGAGATATCTCCACCATAACATTTGGCGGTAACGTCTTTTCTCAAGGCTTTGATGGTTTCACGGGCAATGATTTTTGCTCCAATAGCGGCTTGAATTGGAATATCAAATTGTTGTCTTGGGATCAATTCGCGCAATTTCTCGGTCATTTTCTTCCCGATATTGTAGGCATTGTCCTCGTGGATTAAAGCCGAAAGCGCATCTACCGTTTGACCGTTCAATAGAACGTCCAATTTGACTAATTTTGAAGTACGCATTCCAATAGGAGAGTAGTCAAAAGACGCGTATCCTTTAGAAACGGTTTTCAAACGATCGTAAAAGTCAAATACAATCTCTGCCAAAGGCATATCAAAGTTTAATTCTACACGCTCGGTAGTCAAATAAGTTTGATTCGTAATCAATCCTCGTTTTTCGATACACAAACTCATTACGTTCCCCACAAAGTCGGCTTTAGTAATGATGGTAGCTTTGATATAAGGTTCTTCCACACGGTCCAAACGCGAAGGTTCTGGTAAATCCGATGGATTGTTTACTATAAAAGGTGTTTCAGGATCTTTTTTGGTATAAGCCAAATACGAAACGTTAGGTACGGTAGTAATTACCGTCATATCAAACTCACGCTCCAAACGTTCTTGGATGATTTCCATGTGCAACATTCCTAAGAATCCACAACGGAATCCAAATCCTAAGGCTGCCGAACTTTCGGCAGTAAACACTAAGGAAGCATCGTTCAACTGGAGTTTTTCCATAGACGAACGCAAATCCTCAAAGTCTTCCGTATCTACAGGGTAGATTCCTGCAAATACCATTGGTTTTACATCCTCAAATCCCGTAATCATATTGGTTGTAGGTGTTTTGGCATCCGTGATGGTATCACCCACTTTAACGTCCTTAGCTTCTTTAATTCCTGAAATCAAATAACCAACATCTCCAGTAGAGATGACATCTTTAGGTACTTGATTTAATTTTAAAGTCCCCACTTCATCGGCAAAATATTCATTGCCAGTAGCCATAAACTTAATCTTTTGTCCTTTGCGAATTTCTCCGTTTTTCACTCGGAAAATAACTTCAATCCCTCTAAAAGGATTGTAATGCGAATCAAAAATCAAAGCCTGAAGTGGCTCGTCTTTAATTCCTGACGGTGGTGGCACTTTTTCAATAATAGCCGCCAATATATTTTCAACTCCAAAACCCGTTTTACCTGAGGCATGGATGATGTCTTCTAATTTACAACCTAATAAATCAATGATATCGTCACTTACTTCTTCTGGATTTGCACTTGGTAAATCCACTTTGTTTAGTACAGGGATAATTTCCAAGTCGTTTTCCAAAGCCAAATATAAGTTAGAGATGGTTTGCGCTTGAATACTTTGCGCTGCATCTACAATAAGTAATGCACCTTCACAAGCCGCAATAGAACGGGAAACTTCATAAGAAAAATCCACGTGTCCGGGAGTATCGATAAGGTTTAAAATATATTTTTCCCCTTTGTAAATGTATTCCATTTGAATCGCGTGACTCTTAATCGTAATCCCACGTTCGCGCTCCAAGTCCATATTGTCTAGCAACTGCGCTTTCTCTTCACGAGCAGTAACCGTTTGAGTAGCTCCCAAAAGGCGATCTGCCAAAGTACTTTTTCCGTGATCAATGTGTGCAATAATGCAAAAGTTTCTAATATTTTTCATTCGTATCTTCGGTCAATTTTAGCCAATGCAAAAGCATTTAATCCGCAAATATAAGGTAAAAGTTTGACAGTTGAATTGGAATTAATTTTCTGATAATTCAAAAAAAAATCAGAAACGATTATTTTTTAATTGCGATTGAATTTGGCTTTGTAATAGGTAGTGTCTTTTTCTTTATCAAAGTAAATTCTTCTGTTGTTGTTGTTTTGTAATTCGAAAACGCCATTGACAACAAATTTTACCTCTGTAAATTGGAATGCCGTTTCTCCGCTTACTGTGATTTCGAACAAACTATCTTTTTTAATTTCTTTCATTTTGAGGTCCTTATCCCAAGATAAAGGTTGGTCATTTCCACGAATACCCACCGACTTACAGTTTTTTATTTCAGAAACATCTAAGGTAAAGACTACCGTTTTTTTGAATGTTTTTTGAACGCAACTAATAAACGAGAGTACTGCTAGAATGAGGAGTCCGGTTATAATTTGTCTCATTTTATATGTTTTTTTGAAATTAAATAATCGATTCCAATTCTCCCTGATCCCATAATTAAAGTATAGAGGCTTACCCAAAGAAACCCCATAGCTGGAAGGCAATTCCATAAGCCATTATTAATTTGCTGCATAAAAACAGCTACTAACATCGTCATCAATAATAAGAAGGAAGCGATTCTTGTTTGGAAGCCCAATAATAAGAATAGCCCACCAACCGCTTCGGAAAAAGCACCCATCCAAGCAAAAAAGGCAGGAGCAATAGCAAATAAGCCACCGTATGCTGCAACATCTTTTGGAAACCAAAAGGCTACTTCAAAGAGTCCTAAATTATTAACGACAGGAGACCATGGCATTCCAAATTTAGCCGCACCAAAATTGGCAGTCAATAAATATCCACAAACGATTCGAGGGATTGAGATCATTACATCTTGCCACCAAAACGGCAAAAGCATTGGCTTTGTTAATTGTTTTATTTTTTTCATTGGATAAAAAATTGAGATGAATTAGTTTTTATATCCCATCGATAGGCCAGTATCACCGGTTAGGTGTAAGGCCACAGATGCTGCATCAGTTGATTTGTTTTCAATGATTACCGCAGTGTTTTTCTCGGTTTTCACATAAATAGTTTCATTTGGATTTACCACTATAGGCGAATGGGTTCCTCCTTCTATAGGTGCCATTACTATTTTCAATGGATGATTGGAATTGTTTGTTAGTTTTATATTGAAAGCACCGTGTTCATTATTTCCCAAAACAAAACTTTCATTTGCCTTAATATAGGTGGTGGATGTGAGCGAAGTGAACAGACTACAAGAAGTAAGAATGGATGCCAGTACGATGGTGGTGATAGTTTTCCTCATTTTAAATTATTTTATGAAACCTATTTTGGGTTTCTGATTAATTGATAAGGCAAAACTGCAATTACTTTCCATAGCAAACGCTTCAAATCATAATTTGAGACCAAAGGGATAGGTCTCAAATTATAAAACATTAAAATCGAGTTGTATAGGAGGATTATTGAGTAAGTCTCAAATCGTGTTTAAGTATTCTTTTGGAGTGCAAGAGGTATGTTTTTTAAAAGCTCTGTTGAATGTAGCTTTCGAATTAAAACCACAATCATAAGCAATGCCTAGTAAGGTTGATTTTTTATGTTCCTCATTTAAGAACATTGTTTTAACAGCTTCTATTCGGTAGTTGTTGATGAAGTCATTAAAATTCATTTGAAAACCTTGATTGATTACTTTAGAAATTGTAGAGGTGTTGGTTCCTAATTTTTTTGCTAAATCAAGTAGGGTAAGTTCTGGGTTTTTATATAGTTTTTCTTCTTGAATTAAGGCTTCAATTTTTATTTTCCAAAATTCAATCTCTGGAGCATTATTTTCTTCAAAGGTTTTATGTTCAATATCAATTATGGTTTCCGTTTCTCCTGATGCCTCTTCATTCAATAATAAGACCGGATTTTTTTCAAAAAAGGAAACTTTAAATGGGATTTTGGAATGAATAGGATTGGAATAACCCGTTACCGCAATATAATACATAACGATTGAAAAGAAAAGGAAAAACCACCAACTTCCTTGATACGAATTCAGCTCTGGGATAATATATCCAACTATATCAAAAAGCACAGGCAAGAGGAGCATGATTAGAAAGGCAATTAAATAGGTTTTTATCCATTTAAATAAAACGCTATCCGCATAACTGACTACTTGAAACATTAGTTTTTTGTAAATGTTATAATATCGAATGCTCAAAATAAAATAGAAGATCATGGATATTAAACCCAGTTTTTGATACCAAAAATCAAAGTCTTTGTCGGTTCCATCTTTATAAAAATAATAATCTCCAACAATAAACTTGTCATAAATCCAAATACTTAAGATGTAGCATAAATAGATCAATCCAGGAAGTAAATGCAATTGATCTTTTTTTGAAAATTTAAAGCTGGGGTTTAATAAACTTTGTGTGTAAAAATATATGATGGGGCCAATAAAAAATAAATGTTGGAAAGGAGTGTAAAACAAGATGTCTCTATAAGGCTGATTGTCATACCAACCCGCAAAACCCAACATCCATGGTGCAATGTA
>CANCJZ010000075.1 GCA_947378465.1 Flavobacteriaceae bacterium | reverse complement strand
GATGGAATCAAACAGATGTTTCTGTGGTGATCGCCACGCGATTGATGGTAAGCACGAATCGTCATTAATCCGGCATACTCTCCTTGTGCTCCTGAATTAGGTTGCAAGGTAGTACCTGCAAATCCAGTAATGATGCTCAATTGTTTTTCCAATTTGTTCAACATCGTCAAATAACCAGCCGCTTGATCTGCAGGTGCAAATGGGTGGATGCTGTTCCAGTTTGGCATTGAAAGCGGCAACATTTCAGCAGCAGCATTCAATTTCATAGTACAAGAACCTAATGAAATCATCGAGTGATTCAGTGATAAATCCTTACGCTCTAATTTTTTGATATAACGCATCAACTGACTTTCCGAATGATGGTTATTGAATACGTCGTGCGTTAAGAAACTTGAAGTTCTTTCTACGCTTGTTGGAATGTTGTTGTTGGTTGATAACTCAGTGATAGCTATTGTTTCTTTGCCCAATGCTTGTGCGAAGATGCTAACAATTTGATTCAAATCACTGATAGAAGTAGTTTCGTTTAAAGAGATCGAAATCGTATCGGCATCGATATAAAAGAAATTCACTTCATGGCTTTCCGCTACTGCTTTTACTTTTTGAGCGTCGGCTTTAACAGATAAAGTATCGAAGAAAGCTGTATTAGTGTTATAAACGCCTAATTTATTTAAGGCATCCGCCAAAGTCACTGCCGAAGCGTGTACTTTATTAGCGATGTATTTTAATCCTTTTGGTCCGTGGTATACGGCATACATTCCCGCCATAACGGCAAGTAATACTTGAGCCGTACAGATGTTAGAAGTTGCTTTTTCACGTTTGATGTGTTGTTCGCGCGTTTGCAATGCCATACGCAAAGCACGGTTGCCATTCGCATCAATGGTTACCCCAATGATTCTTCCTGGCATCGAACGTTTGTATTCTTCTTTGGTGGCAAAAAAAGCAGCGTGTGGTCCACCGTATCCCATTGGAACACCAAAACGTTGTGAAGTTCCCACTACTACATCCGCTCCCATTTCTCCTGGAGGAGTTAATTTTACTAATGATAAAATATCAGCCGCAACTGCTACTTTAATCTCTTTAGCGTGTGCATTAGCAATAAAGCCTGCATAGTCGTTTACTTGTCCTGATTTACCAGGATATTGTAGAATTGCACCAAAGTAGTCAGATGCAAAATCGAAGTTTTCGTGATTTCCAACCACTAATTCCACCCCGATAGGAGTAGAGCGCGTTTGCAATACCGATAAGGTTTGTGGAAGGATTTCTTCAGAAACGAAAAACTTACATACGTTGTTTTTCTTTTGGTCTCTGGAACGAACGTCAAACAATAAAGCCATTGCTTCAGCTGCTGAAGTTCCCTCGTCAAGAAGCGAGGCATTGGCAATTTCCATTCCAGTCAATTCAATCACGGTAGTTTGGAAATTTAAAATTGCTTCCAAACGTCCTTGTGCAATTTCTGCTTGATAAGGAGTGTAAGCGGTGTACCATCCTGGGTTTTCAAAAATGTTACGTTGAATAACGGCAGGAACGATAGTAGGGTGGTAGCCCATTCCAATATACGATTTGAAGACTTTGTTTTGGTTGCCCAAAGCTTGGATGTGATTCAAATATTCGTATTCCGTTAAAGCAGGTTCTAAATCTAGATCTTGTTTAAGGCGGATATCGTCTGGTAAAGTTTCGTAGATTAATTGATCTAATGTTTCAACTCCAATGGTTTTGAACATATGTTGTAGGTCGCTCTCACGTGGACCTATGTGGCGTAATGCAAATGCGTCTGTTCTCATTAATATTTTGCTATATAAAATTTTGTTGTGTGTTATTGGTCAACAAAAGTAATTATTAAACTTTTATTTTTAAGGGTATTTGAAAGCAATGTTTTGAGAATTTTTCAACCGATTTGAGGTCTTATTAACAGATTGATTAGTTTTGTAAAATGAACGTTTTGAAGAAAATCCTCGATTTCTATATCAATTGCAGTATTCATGTGGCACTGTCAGTGTTTGCTTTGGTGCGAATAACGGAATATATCTTTGGGATAAAGGAAGATTCAGCGGTGCTTATCTTTGCTTTTTTTGGAACCATTGTAGGTTATAATTTTGTCAAATATGATGCCTTGGCGCGTATTCAAAAACGTCAAATGAAACCCCAATTAAAAGGCATAGCCTTAGTAAGTTTGATTTCCTTACTCCTCACAGCCTATGGGTTTATGCAATTGCAATGGATCACTCAAATAATTGGAATTGTTTTTCTACTATTAACGATGCTCTATACCTTGCCTTTTTTTCCAAATAAAAAGAACGCGCGCAACTGGGCTGGAATTAAGATCTATATTGTAGCACTCTGTTGGGTGGGCGTAACTTTGGTATTGCCTATCGTCAATGCAGGGCTCCCTTTGACTTCTGATTTTTATTTAAAATGTGTACAGCGCTTTATATTGGTATTTGTACTGATCTTGATTTTTGAAATCATCGACTTAATGCAAGATGATCCGCATTTAAAAACCGTTCCCCAGCAAATAGGAGTAGCATTTACCAAGCGATTGGGATATGTGTTGCTGTCTATTTTTTGTTTATTGGAACTATTTAAAGTGAACACCCGCGATAGTATTGCCATTGCTAGTCTTGATTGTACTTTACAATGTGTTATTGCTTTGGTGGTGGGTTTATTTTTAGCTTTTGCAAATCCGTACCGTTCCAAGTACTATACTTCTTTTTGGGTAGAGAGTATTCCTATAATGCTATGGCTGTTAATGAGCCTAAAGCTCTAGTGAAGCACCTCTATTCACTAATTTATATATAAAATCGGTGATTGTATTCACCAAATTATATATAAAATTGGTGAATAGGATAGAAGTTGTTATTTTTGTAAAAAGATTTATGATGATAACTCGAGCATTAGAAGCCATTATTCAAGCGCGTTTGCACAAAGGTAAAGTGATTGTACTTATCGGTTCCCGACAAGTAGGCAAAACCACGCTGATTAAATCGTTGTTGGCAAATGATAACTATTTGTTTTTGGATGGCGACGATAGTACGGTAGTTGATTTGTTAGCCAATGCCAATACAGAAGTATTACGATCTATTGTTGGCAATTACAAATACGTGTTTATTGATGAAGTGCAACGTATTCCTAATATTGGTTTGAAATTAAAAATCATAGTCGATCAAATTCCTGATGTTCAATTGTTGGTTTCGGGTTCCTCGGCATTGGATATTAACAACTTGACGCAAGAACCATTAACGGGAAGAAAATTTGAATACCAAATGTTTCCTGTTTCATGGAATGAATTTGAGTATAATGTTGGAATGATTAAGTCACAACAACAATTGGAAGTGCGTATGCTTTATGGAATGTATCCTGATGTGATCAATAATTTAGGGGATGAGTATGAAATACTGAAGAATTTGGTAGGCAGTTATCTCTATAAGGATGTTTTGTCCTTGACGGGAATTAGAAAGGCTGAGGTTTTGGAAAAAATATTGCAAGCTTTGGCTATGCAAGTCGGCTCTGAAGTTAGTTATAATGAAATCGCACAATTGGTAGGCGTGGATAAAAATACTGTTAACAATTATATTGATTTATTAGAAAAATGTTTTGTTGTTTTTAGATTGAATAGCTTTAGTAAAAATCTCCGCAATGAAATCAAAGCCAATAGAAAGATCTATTTTTATGATAATGGAGTTAGAAATATGATTTTGGGTAATTTCAACGCTCTTGAATTCCGACACGACAAAGGTGCTTTATGGGAGAACTTTATGATTTCTGAACGAATGAAGTTATTGGCCTATTCTAATAGTTTGGCTAAGCCTTACTTTTGGAGAACCACCTCACAACAAGAGATTGATTATATAGAAGTCGCCGCCGACCAAGTCAGTGCTTTTGAATTCAAATGGGCAAGTACTAAAAAGGCGAAGTTGCCAAAGCCCTTTTTGGAAACTTATGTGCCTCATTTTATGGTGGTCAATTCGGATAACTTTAGAGACTTTTTAAAATAATAAAAAAAACCGAAGCTTTTCAACTTCGGTTTTTAGTTTGATTTATAGTAAGCCTGCTCGTTTTAATAAAGCTTCAGGTTTTGGTTCTTGTCCTCTAAAGCGAATGTATAAATCCATAGGCAATTCGGTTCCTCCTTTGGAAAGCACATTTTCTTTGAATTTAGTCGCGACTTCTTTATTAAAAATTCCTTTTTCTTGGAAATAAGCAAAGGCATCGGCGTCGAGTACTTCCGCCCATTTGTAGCTATAATATCCTGAAGAATATCCTCCTTGAAAGATGTGAGAGAAGGAAACACTCATACAGTTTTCCGATACATCTGGATACAGTGCTGCTATTTCCATGGCTTGTTTTTCGAAGGCTTTGATATCGGTGATAGCACTTGGATCATTGCTGTGGAATGCCATATCCAAGATGCCAAAACTCAATTGGCGCAAGGTGGCCATTCCTTCCAAGAAGCTAGCACTCTCTTTGATTTTCTCTACATATGATTGAGGGATGATTTCTCCAGTTTCATAGTGCTTCGCAAATAAAGCTAAAGCCTCAGGCTCATAACACCAGTTTTCCATTACTTGACTTGGCAATTCCACAAAGTCCCAGTATACCGAAGTCCCCGACAAACTAGGATAAGTAGTGTTGGCTAACATTCCGTGTAAGGCGTGACCAAATTCGTGGAATAAGGTAGTCACCTCATTAAAGGTCACTAAGGATGGTTTGGTCTCGGTGGGAGGAGTAAAGTTGCATACGATAGATACATGAGGCCGGTCGTTTACACCCTCTTTGATGTATTGAGGTTTGTAAGAAGTCATCCAAGCCCCGTTGCGTTTTCCTTTTCTAGGGAAAAAGTCGGAGTAGAAGATGGCTACCAATTGGTTGTTCTCATCTAATACTTCAAAGGTTTGCACGTCGTCGTGGTATTTGTCGATGTTGAAAACTTCTTTAAAGGTAATACCGTAAAGCTTTTCCGCTACAGTAAATGCGCCATTCAAAACGTTTTCCAACTTGAAATACGGTTTTAATAACTCGTCGTCCAGACTAAACAGTTTTTGTTTTAGTTTTTCAGAGTAGTATGGGCCGTCCCATTTTTCCAAATGTTCAATACCGTCTAGTTCTTTTGCAAAAGCCGTCAGTTGAGCATATTCTTTTTCCGCTGCGGGTTTGGCTTTGATTAAAAGATCGTTCAAAAATGATTTTACCTTGTCAGGATGTTGCGCCATGCGCTCTTCCAATACAAAATGTGAGTGGGTAGGATAGCCTAATAGGTTGGCCCTTTGGTGACGCAATTGCGCAATTTTAAGAGTGATTGCTTTATTGTCAAATTCGTTGTTTTGAAAAGCTTTTTTGCCAGCAGCTATCGCCATTTCTTTGCGTAGCTCTCGGTTATCTATATAAGTGACAAAAGGCAAATAGCTAGGAAAGTCTAATGTGAAAATCCATCCTTCTAAGTCTTTGGATTTAGCTAAGGACCGCGCCATTTCTTTAGCGCCTTCGGGAAGCCCTTTTAAATCTTCTTCCTTAGTAATGTGCAATTGGTAATTGTTGGTTTCGGCCAATACATTTTCGCCAAAAGTCAATTTTAAAGTAGATAATTCGGTGTCAATAGCTCTTAGCTGTTCTTTTTTATCTTCAGGGAGCAAAGCTCCATTTCGGGCAAAGCTTTTGTATTTTTTATCTAATAAGGTAGCTTGTTCAGCAGTCAATTGCAGGCGCTCTTTTTGATCGTGCACGGCTTTTACTCTTTCAAACAAGGCCACGTTTAAGGCAATGTCATTGCTGAAAGCAGTCAATAGCGGTGATACTTCTTGAGCAATCTTTTGCATCTCATCACAGGTTTCGGCCGAATTCAAATTAAAGAATATAGACGACAGTCGATCCAAAGCTTCGCCTGAAAAGTCTAAGGCAACGATAGTGTTTTCAAAAGTAGCCGCTTCGGGATTGTTAGTAATGGCATCAATTTCAGCTCTTGCTTGTGCAATATTGGCTTCAAAGGCGGGTTTGTATTCGTCCATTTTTATCTGCGAAAAAGGTGCGGTATGAAATGGGGTGTTGAATTTTTGTGTGAGTGTTTTCATATTGTTTTCAAATTACAAATTGCAATTTGTTTGTATGTTAATAAAAATTAATGTATTTTGGGTCTTGCTATGTTTTTCTAGCTAATTAATAGTCAATATTTATCCTATAGTTATAGTATAACTTTTGAGTATCAAATAAAATCTATTAATTGAAATATTTTGAATAGCGAATTTTTGTTTCTTCCATAACTTTATAGTGAGCAATTCCCTCGTTTTTTTCCAAGGATTGAAGTGCTTCGTTAATGGATGCTTTTTGATTGTCGGACAAGGAAGATTTGGATTGGATGAATTGGAAAATTTCCTCAATCAACTTAGGATTTTCAATATCCAAAATGGCTTTAGTTAATTCAATTTTTAAAGTTTGAAGATTCATAGTGCTCTTTTTATCAAAGATAGTTATTTTTTCAATTCACTAGAAGCTTTGATAACAGCCGCTTTAAGACTTTCTTTATAAAAAACAATTTTGTCCAATACGCATTTATCGTGACTGCCAATGATTTGTGCGGCAAGGATTCCCGCATTTTTAGCGCCATTCAAGGCTACAGTAGCAACTGGAACACCCCCTGGCATTTGCAAAATAGAAAGTACGCTGTCCCAACCGTCTATAGAGTTGCTTGATTTTACAGGAACACCAATGACAGGCAACGGACTCATTGAAGCTACCATTCCAGGCAAATGCGCTGCACCACCCGCACCCGCAATAATCACAGAGATGCCACGAGTATGAGCATTTTTACTAAAATCAAATAGTTTTTCAGGAGTGCGATGCGCCGATACGATATCTACTTCGGTTTCAATGTCAAATCCTTTTAGGATGTCAATTGCTTCTTGCATTACGGGCATATCCGAGATGCTTCCCATTATAATAGCTACTTTGCTCATTGTTATTGTTTATTTAGATTCGGGAATCAACTCCCAAATATCGATTTTAAATTCTTCTTGAATGGCTCTAAGGTATTTTATAGAGTCGATTTTGAATGAATGTTTTTTACAAAAATAATTAAAAACATTTTTCAAATAGTTATCATCAGTATTTGCCTACTAACGGACTACTATTTAATGATCGTCAACTACTGATCACTGACCATCGATCACTGAAGAATGTCAACTAACCACTATTTACTGCTCACTAACCACTCGAATACTATTCTTCACTTTTTCGGCTATTGATCTCGCCAATGTCATATCTTTATGAATAATAGTTACATGTCCCATTTTTCGAAATGGACGTGTTTCTTTTTTACCATATATATGAGGTGTTACGCCTTCAATACCCATTATATTGGCAATGTTTTCATAGAGCACAGGGCCTGAATGACCTTCTTCACCCACCAGATTGACCATAATTCCGGCTGCTTTACTGGCAGTATTTCCCAAAGGCAAATCCAAGATGGCTCGTAAATGGTTCTCAAATTGCGAAGTATAACTCGCTTCAATAGTATGATGGCCTGAATTGTGAGGACGAGGCGCTACTTCGTTGACTAATATTTCATCGTTATCGGTTTGAAACATTTCAACGGCTAATAATCCAATATGATTAAAGGCCTGCGATGTTTTTAAAGCAACATCAATAGCCTTTTGCGCTACTTTGACGTCAATACGTGCAGGACACAATACGTATTCCACTTGATTGGCTTCAGGATGGAATTCCATTTCTACTACTGGATAGGTTTTAATTGCTCCTGATACCGAACGCGCCACAATCACGGCGAGTTCATTTTTAAAAGGAACCATCTTCTCGGCAATGCATTCTACATCAGGGATACTGATTAAATCGTCTAGGGTGCGCATTATTTTCACTCCATTACCATCGTAACCAAACTGCGCACATTTCCATACAAAAGGAAAGGCTAAGGTGTCGTTTTCAATAGCGTATCTTAAGAGGTTGAGGTTGTCAAATCGAATATGTGCGGACGTAGGGATGTTGTTCTCTACATAGAAATCCTTTTGAGTTCCTTTGTTTTGAATCAACCGCAAGGTTTTAGGGGAAGGATACACTGCAATTCCTTCAGTTTCTAGTTGCTCTAAGGCGTCGAGATTTACATTTTCAATTTCGATAGTCAGCACATCTACTTTTTTGCCAAATTCATATACAGCATCAAAGTCCATTAAATTACCGATAAAGAATTGAGTTGCTCCAAATTGGCAGGGAGCTTCCTTACTGGGATCCATTACATACGTTTGGATGTCAAACTTTCGAGTCTCGGCCAATAGCATTTTGCCTAATTGACCTCCTCCCAGTATACCTAGTTTAAAATTGGAAGAGAAATAGTTCATTGTAGTTGTGTTTGGGCAAAGATAAACAAGATTTAAAAATGGACTTATAATAACTTTGAATAATCTTTTGGATTTTTTACTATTTGTATTCTTATTTCAATCGTCTCAAAATATCTTTAGCAGCGGCAATATAAGCCGGTGAATTTCCGTCATAGTCTTGAGATAATATCATTCGTAACTCTTCGTGAATCCAAGGATGTTTTTTACCTGAGGAAAATAAAGCTCGCATGGAATAGGCTTTGGCTGCTACACGTTCTGGTTGTATCAACCAATCCAAGCAGCGTTCTATTATTTTTTCTTCCTGAGTGTGGCTCAATGTTATCTTTTTGCTTTGGGCTAAGTACATACAAACTCTAGAAGCGGGACGCACAGCCTGATCAGTACAAATTTTTTGCAAGTTATTACAGAGTAAATCCAAATAAGGAAGTAACAGCTCAATTTGCTCTTCAGCGATCAATTCCAATACCCACCATGCTTTGTTGTGGTGCTTGTCTTTAGTATTGAAAGCGATGTCAATTAATTCCGTTACATACCCAGGATTCGCAATGACAAAATCCTTATTGGCATCCCTGCTTTGACGATGTGCTGTGCTTACTATTATTCGATTGTAAAATTCTGTATTCATTTTGTAAATATATTAAATTAGCAAAAAAGTTAAAATACTTATTACTTAATACTTAATACTTCACTAAATTTGCTTCTTTATTTCAAAAAACAACACTATGATACATCTTCACGATAAGTCTTTTGAGCCTTTTATATCCTCAGAAGAAATAGATTTCGCAATTGCTAATATGGCAAAACAAATGGATGATGATTTCTTTGAAGAAGTTCCCGTTTTTGTAGGGATTCTTAACGGATCATTTATGGTTATGTCAGATTTGATGAAACATTACCGCGGTATGTGCGAGGTGAGTTTTATGAAAATGGCTTCTTATGAAGGAACACAATCTACCAATGATGTAAAACAACTTATAGGGATCAACGAAAACCTTGAAGGTAGAACAGTGGTTATTGTTGAGGACATTGTAGATACCGGAAATACTATTGAAGAATTAAAAGCTATTTTTAAAGAAAAAAATGTTAAGCATTTAAAGATTGCTACTTTGTTTTTCAAACCAGAAGCGTATACTAAGGACATTAAAATTGATTATGTAGGGATTCGTATTCCAAACAAATTCATCGTAGGTTACGGTTTAGACTATGATGGTTTGGGTAGAAATTTACCTGATGTTTATCAATTAGCTCAATAATAGTATTGGAGAATCGGATTTCTTTTTCTCAACAATAAAACACAATAAAAATTAACTAATATACAACTACTACAAAATGATTAATATCGTTCTTTTCGGAAAACCAGGTGCTGGAAAAGGTACTCAAGCCGAATTTTTAAAAGAGAAATACAATTTAACGCACTTGTCAACAGGAGACATCTTTAGATTTAACATCAAAAACGATACTGAATTAGGACGATTGGCTAAAACCTATATGGATAAAGGCGATTTAGTTCCAGATGAAGTAACTATTCAAATGTTGCAAAGTGAAGTTGATAAAAATCCTCATTCGGCAGGTTTCTTATTTGATGGTTTTCCAAGAACAGTGGCGCAGGCAGATGCTTTAGATGCCTTTTTGGCTTCAAAAGATCAGTCGATCACCGCTACAGTTGCTTTAGAAGCCGATGATAATATATTAGTAGCTCGTTTGTTAGAAAGAGGTAAGACTTCAGGAAGACCAGACGATCAAGACGAAGAAAAAATTAGAAACCGCTACCAAGAATACAATGAAAAAACCGCTCCTTTAATGGATTACTATAAAGAACAAGGTAAATTTCACGCTGTTGATGGTATTGGTGCCATCGAAGAAGTTACTGAACGATTGACCAAAGTATTTGATGGCTTTTAAGTCGTTAGAATTGGCTTAGCGATTAAATTTCGAGCATTCAATTTTTTTTTAGATATTTGCACACAGAAAAGGAGCTATTTCCAAACTCGGGATATAAGCTCTTTTTTTGTAAAATATAGTTATGGAAATTTTAGTTATTCTTTTTTTAATCCTTTTAAACGGTGTCTTTTCGATGTCGGAAATTGCATTGATATCTGCCCGTAAGAGTCGATTAGAAACCGCAGCTAAGAAAGGTCAGAAAAATGCTAAAGTAGCATTGGATTTAGTAAATGCACCTAATAAATTATTATCAACTGTTCAAATAGGAATTACCTTAATCAGTATATTAACGGGTATCTTTTCTGGAGATAAAATCACTGCTGATGTATTGGCGTTTATCTCTCAATATCAAATTTTACAACCTTATGCACATACAATTGCCGTTGGGATAGTTGTGGTGATACTGACTTTTTTCTCCTTAGTATTAGGAGAGTTACTTCCAAAACGTATTGGTTTGAATTATCCCGAATCGATTGCCAAGTCAATGGCGGTTCCTATGAAGGTGATTTCACAAATGACCGCTCCTTTTATATGGTTACTGACTATATCTACCGATGGTTTGTTGAAATTGTTGAATATCAAACCCACTGCCGATGGTAAAGTAACCGAGGATGAAATCAAAGCAATCATCAAAGAAGGAACAGAGGTAGGGGAGGTTCAGGAAATAGAGCAAGATATTGTAGAGCGCGTGTTTCATATAGGAGACCGAAAGATTAATTCCTTAATGACTCATCGCTCGAATATTGTTTATTTAACCACCACAGATACTCTACAAGAAGTAAAAGCCAAAGTATTGAACGAACTGCATACTGTTTTTCCTGTTTGTGGAGAGGGACTTGATGATTTGGTAGGTGTGGTTTCTTTAAAAGATTTAGTGTCTCATTTTGATGATGTAATTTTTGATTTAAAGCAAATCACCAAAGAACCTGTTTATTTAATAGAACAAACCTCTGCCTACAAAGCATTAGAGAATTTTAAAAAGACTAAAGTTCATTACGCTTTTATTGTGGATGAACACGCAATTTTTCAAGGAATCATTACCTTGAATGATATTTTAGAGGCCTTAGTAGGTGATGCCTCAGATTTTGATGAAGATGAATACCAATTGATCGCTAATGCCGATGGCACTTGGACGGTGGACGGTCAATATTCTTTACACGATTTCTTAACTTCATTTGATTTGGATGAATTGACTTCTGATTATGAAGTAACCACTATTGGCGGGTTCTTTATGACAGAATTAGGTAATATTCCAAAACAAGGAGAGAAGCTTATTTGGAATAAATTAGAATTTAAAGTTGAAAAAATGGTAGGAGCTAAAATAGACAAGCTTCTAGTAAAAACATATAAAGAAGAATAAGTCAGATATTTGCATTTGACAGAAGCTGTTTATCGTAAGCCAACTTTTATTAAAGGGGAGCTTGCAAAGAATTGGAATAGAAATAATAGTTTTAGTTTGTTTTAAAAAATCAAACTCAAAACAACAATCAAAAAAATACAATGACCGAAGGAAATTTTGTAGACTACGTAAAGATTTATGTTACTTCTGGAAAAGGAGGGAAGGGTTCTACTCACTTACATAGAGAGAAATTTATTGAAAAAGGAGGCCCTGATGGAGGTGATGGAGGTCGTGGTGGACACGTATATATTAGAGGAAATAAAAATCTTTGGACTTTATTTCATTTGAAGTTTGTCAAACACATGCGTGCAGGTCACGGTGGTGATGGAGGGAGCTCTAGAAGTACAGGACACGATGGAGAAGATAAATTTGTTGAGGTGCCATTAGGAACTGTAGTCAAAGATATTGAAACAGGAGAAACTCTTTTTGAAATTACCGAACACGGAGAAGAAAAAATCTTAGCGCAAGGAGGTAAAGGAGGTTTAGGAAACTGGCATTTTAGAAGTTCAACCAATCAAACGCCTCGATATTCACAACCTGGAATGCCCCCTCAAGAGATTGATGTCATTTTAGAATTAAAAGTATTGGCTGATGTAGGTTTAGTTGGTTTTCCTAATGCAGGAAAATCTACTTTATTATCCGTGTTGACTTCCGCTAAGCCGAAGATTGCAGATTATCCATTTACTACTTTGAAACCTAATTTAGGAATTGTAGCTTATAGAGAGTTTCAATCCTTTGTAATTGCTGATATCCCTGGTATTATTGAAGGTGCTGCGGAAGGTAAAGGGTTGGGGCATTATTTCTTGCGACATATTGAACGTAATTCTACTTTGTTGTTCTTAGTACCTGCCGATGCGGAGGATATTAAAAAAGAATACGAGATTCTATTAGATGAGCTGCGCCGTTACAATCCAGAGATGTTAGACAAAGATCGTTTGTTAGTAATCTCTAAATGTGATATGCTCGACGATGAGTTAAAAGCAGAGATGAAACAATTATTAGATAAAGAAATCAAAGGAATTCCTTA
>CANCJZ010000074.1 GCA_947378465.1 Flavobacteriaceae bacterium | reverse complement strand
TCTTGAATTCTAAACTAAACACTCTAATCGATTTTGAATTTTTCATAAATTTACTCTTTTTTGAAAAGTTTTAAACAAAACTTTACGTAAACTTATTTCATGAGACCACAGTTCTGTGCGGCTTTTAGGATTGGAATTTGAGATCTAATTAAACTTCCTTCTGAAATTAATGAATTTTATATGATTTAATTTAGCTTACATCTGTTGTAAATGGATTTTCATTTTATATAAATAAATTTCCATCTTTCGTAAATAAGCTTCCATCTATTGCAAATTGATTTTCATTTTATATAAATCAGCTTCCTTCTGTTACAAATTGATTTCCATTTTATATAAATTAACTTCCCTCTGCTACAAATGAATTTTCATCTGTTGCAAATTGATTTCCATTTTATATAAATTAACTTCCTTCTGATACAAATGAATTTTCATCTGTTACAAATTGATTTCCATTTTATATAAATTAACTTCCCTCTGGTACAAATGAATTTCCATCTGTTACAAATTGATTTTCATTTTATATAAATTAACTTCCCTCTGCTACAAATGAATTTCCATCTGTTGCAAATTGATTTTCATTTTATATAAATTATCTTCCCTCTGGTACAAATTGACTTTCATTTTATAAAGCGGGTGTTTTTTTACCACGTATTCACGAATTATTTTATGCATTAAGAATGGATGGGTTAAAACCCATCCCTATTGAACCGTTATTGTGGTTACAGAATTTGATTTTAGGATTTTTTATAGGGAATGAGGAGCATTTTAAAATAAAAAAGAGGCTGAAGGAATTCTGATTTTACTCATTTCCTTCAGCCTTTTATACTTTACTGCTATTTAGTATTGGATATTTCTAAAACTTGAGGGTCATACCTACTAAGAAATTAGTTCCAGCTTGGGGGAAATAGCTCATATAATTGTTTCCATATAAATAAGCATTTGAAATATAATGATGGTTAGAAAGGTTGTTCACCAATGCTGAAAACACTATCGCTTGGAATACTGATTTAGGTTTGATTTCATAACTGGCATTAAAATCAATGGTAGCATAACTTTTTAACTTTGTTTCCTCAGTATCAAAATTTCCTGCATATTGTTCCCCTACATATTTGTTTAACAAAGAAACCTGTAAGTTGGAAATCGGCAAGTACGTAAACTTAGATCCTGCAATTACATTAGGTGAAAAAGAAATATTAGTAGTTCCATAATTCACTAAACCACTACCTGTATCGACCGCATAATTTTTAATTTTATTTCTGCTAATGGTAAGATTAGGGCTAAAGTACAATTTAGATGAAAAGCGAATCATTGCATCAATCTCCAAACCTGCGCGATAACTTTTATCTACATTGGCTCGTAATTCACTCCCTACATCATTCACGGCACCTGTTTTGACCAATTGATCTTTATAATTCATTAAGTAGAAATTGGTATTCAACTTGATTGCAGTAGTTTTTAAACGCCATCCAAACTCATAGTCATCCATTTTCTCCGACTTAGGCAATCCATTTTCAAAATCGGTTCTATTGGGCTCTCTATTGGCTTTTGCATAGGAAAAATAGATACTGCTCTTTTTATTAAAATCATAGGTAATCCCTGCTTTTGGATTGAAGAAATTAAAATTCACATTGGCATCACCTGCCATAATACCGTTTGCTTTATAATTGATGTATCGGTATTGCAAATCACCATATAAACTTATTTTAGTAGTCAATTGATAATTTACTTTTGAATAGGTATTGAAATCTATTTTATTTCCAAAAGCGGTATAGTAATTATCACCTGGTTGACTTGTTGAAGCATATCGAGCCCAAGTCACCTCGTCATAATGACTTCCTTCGTATTTATTCAGTGCTCCTCCAAAAATAAAGTCTACTTTATTTTTTTTATAATTAGCAGAGAATGTAGTTCCATAAAAATTGTTATCCAACCATTTTCTAGTAATTAAATCGGTAGTTGTCAAACTTCCTACAGGAGTTAAACCATAATCGGTAAAGCTGGCATCTTGGTGGTAATTTTCATAAAAACCTTTTCCTTTGGTATAGTGAACGGCTACATTGGTATTCCAAAAAGTACTTACTTTTTCATTCCAATGCAATTGGAAATGATCCTGTTGGTAGTCGTCGACCTCGTTTTTATAAAACTGAGTATTACCAAATTGGTCGGTGTACATTCCAGAATAGTTAAAACTTGGATTGGTGGCCAACATATCCGCATCAATACCGTTCCAAGCTTGATAGGTACGCTCTTTACCTCCAAAAGCTAGGGCTTTGATCAAAGTAGTTTTACCTACATAAGTCGCTTGAAAGAAATAGGATTTTAAATCAGAAGATGCTCTATCGACATAGCCGTCGGATTTTAAAGTAGACACTCTACCGGCTAGCTCAAAATGGTCGTTCATCAATCCTGTAGAGAACTTCACGGTATGCTTATGGGAATTAAAACTTCCATAGGAATTGGAAATTTCAGCATTTGATTTTTTGGAATAATTATCGGTTAACATGTTCAAACTGGCTCCAAAAGCTCCGGCTCCGTTAGTTGAAGTTCCTACTCCTCTTTGCAACTGAATGCTTTGTAAAGAAGATGCAAAATCAGGCATATCGACAAAGTACGTACCACTGCTTTCACTATCATTGTAAGGAATACCGTTAATTGTTACATTGACACGAGTAGCATCACTACCACGAACACGAATACCGGTATAGCCAAAACCATTACCTGCGTCGGATGTAGTCACGACGGAAGGCATATAATTCATCAAAATAGGAATATCCTGCCCGAGGTTTCGGGGTGCAATATCCTTTTTATCTAAATTAGAAAAGCTAATAGGAGTTTTACTCGTAATACGAATAGACGAAATTAATACTTCATCGAGTTGAATTACTTTAGTAGAGTCATTAGTAGTTGATTGTTGGGCAAAAAAAGTGGCTGGCAACAAAGCCAAAATAATCATAAGAAGGAGTCTGTTGTTAGGTATAACAGATTTTGAGCTTCTTTTGTTTGAGCGTTTTGGGCTCAATAAATGGAATAAAACTTTCATTCGTAAAAATAAATTACGAATAACAGGGGTAAATTATTCTTGTTAAAAATTAAATGATACTCTAGACTTAAGGCTAACGTGCACTTTAGCTTTTCGTCTATTCCCTAAACAGCATTACCTGTTCTAGGTTCTATGGGTATAATCTCAGCTCGTTATTTAGAGCACCCCGATGAGACGGTACAAATTTATAGTATTTTTTTATTAATCCTCTATAAATTCATTTTTATTCAAAAAAAGAGAAGAATTAGGCTATACTTCTGGTTTTTTTCGTGATTGTTTAATTTCGGACACCGATGCTTTTTGTTTTAATCGTTGTTCTACTACTGAACGAGGTATTTTGGTAGCTTTACGTTCTTTTGGAACTACTAAAGCTTTTTTAATTAATTCTAAAAATCGTTTGGTCACGATTTCTTTGTTTTTAAGCTGACTTCTATCCTCATCGCAATTGAGAATCAATACCCCTTCTTGGGTTAATTTGGATTTAAGTTTGGTAGCAATGCGTTCCTTTTGTTCCTCATTCAAAGCTTGTGATAGCCCCAAATCAAAAGTCAAGACTACTTTGGACGAAACCTTATTGACGTTCTGCCCTCCTGCTCCGCTGCTTCTGACGGCTTTAAAGCTAAGTTCTGCTATGATTTTATCGGCATCCATTATTGCGCTTGATGTGCAGGTTTTAACAAGTCGTTCATTGTTTTTACAGGATTAAAAGTAATCAAAGGCACTTCGACAAAAATGGTCAACCATTTGGCCATGGCACCATTCCAAAGCCCGGGTAATTCAAATGCTTTGTAGGGTTTGCCATTTTTATTTTTTTCAACCACAAAGCCTGTATTTTTATCTACATATTTGGACAAGTCAAATTTTTGGTGTCTGTAATCTTTTAATCCACACACTAAGTCAACAGGATTAAAATGGGTAGCATTTGCCATAATTTGCATTTGTTTGACGTCCTTTACATCGACTTGAGAAGCTTCAATAATTTGCAAGAAAGTATTTCCTTTTTTATCCGTCACCCAAAAAGGGCCTCCACCTGGTTCACCTTCATTTTTGACCATTCCACATACACGAATCGGTCTGTTCAATATATTTTGCAAGTATTCTACCTTACTTTCTTTGGTGTATTTTGAAAAATCATCAATCAAAGTTATGGCCAGTTTTTCATTTAAAAACAAAACAATTTCATCAATGGTTTCTCTTGAAATGGTATCTTCATCGAGTAATCGCAAAAAGGTAAAAATTGTATTTTGACAACTCATCAACATTCCTGCTAAGGCTTTTTTGTATAAGGCTATGACTTGGATATGATTTTGAATTACATTGTCAATATTTTTAATAAAAACAATATCGGCAGTTAATTGATCTAAATTTTCAATCAAAGCTCCATGACCTCCTGGGCGAAAAATAATTTGATCGTTTTCATCTCTAAAAGGGCCACCTTCCAAATCCACTGCAATGACATCTGTAGATTTGTTTTGATAGGAATATTTCACGTCAATTGCAACGGAAGAAGCTTTTTCTATCTTTGGTTTTACCTCATTGACTATTTTTTCAAAACTACTTTGATGCTCTTCAGAAACTGTAAAATGCAAATGAGAGTTCTCTTTAGATACAGCATATGCCACACATTCATTCAAATGTTCTTCAATAGCCGTCGCGGAATAATTACCATATTGATGGAATGGCAATACTCCTTTAGGTTTATTTGCATAATCAAAGTGCTCCGAAGACAACATGTATTTTATAAAAAAATAATCTTTGCTATCTTTTTCTAATGAATCATAATTGTGAACTGAGGATTGCACCGCTTCCACTATGGTTTTATAAAAAGGTAATTTTTCTTTGGCAAAGAGAAAAACGGCTAAATCTTTATTATTTGTTCTGTTGATGTAGGCATTAATACTTTCCTGACCTTGCTTAAAGTCCATAATGAATTCGCTCAAGAATTTGAACATTCTACTTGCGGCACCTGAAGCTGGAACAAACTTTTCAAGTTTGATGTCTTTTTTCTTTTCATCAAAAAAGTTTGCGTAATAGGTCGCTTCATCGGGAGACAATGCAACGATTCCATCATTTAGCACGGCAGGACGGTCTAAATTAATTTTAGGAATTCCATTTTTAAGAATTTCAAATTGTTCCCCTACAACATCTAAATTGACCTTTCTGTTATATATTTCTAAAAAATCAATAGAATTTAAGCCTAAATTTTTGGCTTTGATTAAATCAGTTATAATTCTTGTTGCTTTAGCGAATCGTTTATCACTGGTACCTGACAATTTGATATACGGTTTTTTATAGTCCATCAAAGCCATTTCAAATTTTTCAAAATCGGCTTTGCGCTTGAGGGCATCGGAGGTCATATCATCCTGCTCCCAAGCAACATCGATATCCATAAGAAAGAACAAATCGTATTTATGCTTTTTAGCTGCTTTTTCCAGCATTGGGTCGCATTGTGAAAAGTTCAATTCCGAAAACACTTTGGTAACCATTGCACAAGAGTCACAAAAAACAACCGTATTGGCGTTAGATAAAGCGTTATTCTCAGCTTCTACTTGGCCCAAAACAATAGGCATCATATCGGAAATTGAGGCGGCTTCATTAGAGGAATCCCATTTTTTTTGCAGATAGGTTCTTGCAAATTCAGGAACACTAATGGTTTGAAAAGATTGTGCTAATTGTTCAGACAAGGTTGTTTTACCTGTTCTTTCGGGACCGTACAAAGCAATTTTAATTACTTCTGTAGGTTGTTGTTTAAGATTTTCTTCCATTCGATGAGGGCTAAAATGGCTAAAATTGTAAAAATTATATATTGTAACGCTAACATCCCTAAGCCTCTGTAGGCAAACAAAGGGATTGCTATAAAATCACCTATAATCCACAAGGACCAGTTTTCTATTTTTTTAAGGGCCATATACCACATTGCTGTGAAAAATATTCCTGACGTAAAAATATCAATATAATTAGGAATTTCAAGTTTATAATCAAAAAAAACATAAATGAAATAAGTAAATACCATCGTTAATAGAAATAATCCAAAACCAATTACTACTTCTCTCTTTGTGATTCTGCTAATGGGTAATTGTTTTTCTTCTTTTTTGGCTGCCCATTTGTACCATCCATAGACACTCATAATAGTGTAATAGGCATTCATAGTCATGTCCCCAAAATATTTGGCTTGATATAAAATATAGGTCGTAATTATTGTAGCAATTAAGCCTGTTGGATAGACCCAAATACTTTCTTTTTTAGCACATAACACACTTACAATACCAAATACAAACACTAATGCTTCTAAAAGTATTTTTATCCAAGAGGCTTGTTCGTAGTGCAAAAAGAAGAAATCAAACATAATTATTAAAGGAACAACCTAAGTATTAAAAAAATTAATGTCGTTTTCAAAAGCCGTACCAATGACTACCATATCCGCCCCCCTATCAAAAGCCTTTTTGATTTCAGCTGCTGAACGAATACCTCCACCAACAATAAGAGGAACAGTAGTATTGTTAGCAACTAAAGCAATCAATTCAGCAGGAACGGATAGCTTAGCTCCACTCCCCGCTTCTAAATAAATCAATTTGTTCCCCAAATATACTCCTGCTTGAGCCGTTTGCAATATATAAGCAGGATTATTTCTGTCCAAAGGTTGAGTTTTACTGACTCTAGCTACGGCAGTTTCCGATCCACTTTCTATTAAAATATAAGCGGTTGGAATTACTTCCAATTGTGTTTTGTTGAGTAAAGGAACCGATCGCACTTGTTGCTCTATCAAATAGTCAGGATTTCTGCCTGACACTAATGATAGAAACAAAATGCCATCAGCTTCAGCAGAAATTTGAGTTGCAGAACCAGGAAACAACAATATAGGTAAATGTAGTGTTTTCTTTAAAGTATGAATCAATTCATTTAAAAAATCACCTTCAAAAGAACTCCCACCTACCAAAACATGCGTTGCTGGAGAGCTATTAATTGCCGCAGACAATTCGGCTACAGATTCCAAAGATACTTTATCGGGATCGATTAATATGGCCAAGAGTTTTTGTCCTTTGGATTTGGAATAAATTATTTCTTCGTAGATCGATTTCATTAGTGGAGTTGAAAAGCGCAAACAAAGATATAATCTTCTATCAAATTAAATTGAATAGAGAATTTTTCTGTTTGATTATTATAAACCAAAGTTGCTATCGCTTGTTTATCATCAAAAGCAAAAGGAGCTTCAAAGATATGATCCAGAAAACTGATACCTTGTTCGTTTTTAATTTTAAAGATACTCTCTTTAATCCCCCAAATGACGGTAGCTTTCTTTATTTGTTCTATTTCATTTAATCCTTCCAAATGGGACACTTCCATATAACGAAAAGCGATTTTGAGAATTTTACTTTTCAATCGCTCCAAATCTAAACCAACTTCTTCCTCACTGATGACAATAGCAGAAAACTCACCAGAATGGGAAATAGAAATATGCTTTCCATCCTTTAAATGGGGTTTGCCATTACTATCATAATACAGATCAAAATCAGTATAGCCAATGGATTGAAGCAACATTCGCACTGCAATAAAACCTTTCTTGTGTGCTTCAGACTTCATAGCATCCAAACGCAAATGAGAGACCTCATTCAAAATTGCAGCTTCGTATAAGTCACTCAAATCTTCGGTGATTTTCCAAAGATAAAGTTCGGTTAGAGGAGAAAGATTTATTTGATTAAATAAAGGCATTTAGTATTTTATTGTTTTTCAAAAGATTAATCTATTAAACAATTTACAAATTAAGTAAAATGCTTGATAATATAAAAAGTTATTTTGTAATTTTGCACCCACATTTATAAAAAATAAAATAGACATAATAGATGAGTACACAAACATTACCTTATGTAGCTTATAAAGTGAAAGATATTTCACTTGCAGCTTGGGGAAGAAAAGAGATTGAATTAGCCGAAGCAGAAATGCCTGGCCTAATGGCATTGAGAGCAGAATACAAAAACGAACAACCTTTAAAGGGCGCTCGTATTGCAGGATGCTTACACATGACGATTCAAACTGCTGTTCTAATTGAAACTTTAATTGCTTTAGGAGCTGAAGTTACTTGGTCATCTTGTAATATATTCTCAACTCAGGATCAAGCTGCTGCGGCAATTGCTGCTGCAGGAATTCAAGTATACGCTTGGAAAGGATTGAATGAAGAAGATTTTGATTGGTGTATTGAACAAACTTTATTCTTCGGAGAAGACAGAAAGCCATTGAATATGATTCTTGATGACGGTGGTGATTTAACCAATATGGTTATTGATCGTTACCCTGAATTAGTTGCTGGCATCAAAGGTTTATCAGAAGAAACAACAACAGGGGTTCACCGTTTATACGAAAGAGTAAAAGCTGGGACATTACCAATGCCTGCAATCAATGTAAACGACTCGGTTACTAAATCAAAATTTGACAACAAATACGGATGTAAAGAATCAGCAGTGGATGCTATTCGTCGTGCTACTGATGTAATGTTGGCAGGTAAAAGAGTTATCGTTTGTGGATATGGTGACGTAGGAAAAGGAACTGCTGCTTCATTTAGAGGTGCAGGTTCGATTGTAACCGTAACAGAAATCGATCCTATTTGTGCTTTACAAGCAGCAATGGACGGATTTGAAGTTAAAAAGTTAGATACTGTTATCGCTACTGCTGATATCATCATTACTACTACTGGAAATAAAGATATCGTTTTGGGTTCTCATTTTGAAAAAATGAAAGACAAAACTATCGTTTGTAACATTGGACACTTCGACAATGAAATTGATATGGCATGGTTGAACAAAAACCACGGTGCCTCAAAAATTGAAATCAAACCACAAGTAGACAAATATACAATCAACGGAAAAGATATCATTATCTTAGCCGAAGGTCGTTTGGTAAACTTAGGTTGTGCTACAGGTCACCCAAGTTTTGTAATGAGTAATTCATTTACCAATCAAACATTAGCTCAAATTGAGTTATGGAAAAACAGTGCTGCTTATAACAATGACGTTTATATGTTACCTAAACATTTGGATGAAAAAGTTGCTATGTTACACCTTGCTAAATTAGGTGTTGAATTAGAGACGTTACGTCCTGAACAAGCTGCTTATATTGGTGTTGAAGTTCAAGGCCCATTCAAACCAGAATACTACAGATACTAATTAATTGACAATTGATAATTGACAATTATGATATAAAGAATAAAATGGGCAATGTAGAATTGCCCATTTTTTTTATGTTTGAATTTTTGAAAAGTTTACCTCTAATAATTCGAAGTTGATTGCTGTTTTATTTATTAAAATGGTCTGATTCTATCAAAAAAAACTTTAGGAGAACTATAAACAAAAAGAAACCGTCTGTGTAGACGGTTTCTTTTTGTTATGTAAATCTTTATCTATAGTAGCCTTAACTCCTAATCGCTTATAGAGCCTAGGTATTATTGATTAAAACTATTTCTTTACAATTTTAGTAGAAGCTTCTCTACCTTGATTGTTTTTTACATTTAAAATATATACTCCAGCGGTTAAGTTAGACACTTCGATCACTTGAGTTCCTGAAGTTAAATTCTCTTGTCTGATTAGTCTACCATTCAAATCATATAATACCACTTGAGTATCGGTATCTAAACCAAGTTCAATTGCATTGTCAATTAGATTTGATTTAAGCACTACTCCAGCATCTTTCATCATTGAAAAATCAGAGTTGCTTAAGGCAGGACTGTATCGGTAAGTAAATGAAATAGGTGTTCCGATTTCGTTACCACTATGATCTACTTGATAAAATTTCAATACATAATCGACATTTACAGTAGGATTAGTTCCAGCATCTAAGTTTTCAAAATGGTCAAAATCACCGTTAGTACCACCCGCAGGGATTACAGCACCCGCTGAAGGGAATGCATTACCAACAGTAACACTATTGATACAACTAGGTTGAATGCAAAAGATTACATTAGTTCCTGTAGTATTTGTAAAGCTCATACATTTTGACTTCACCGTAATGGCAGCCGCAGATGAATTTCCTAAAACAAAACCAAAATCAGAAGCAGCTGTTCCAACGGTGTTAAAAGTAATTACATCACCATTATTGATTGTAGTACCATCTAACTTTTTCAAAGTTAATTGAGCAAAACTAAAAGTAGTAAACAAGCCAAGGGCAACCGCTAAAATCTTTTTCATAAGTTCTTATTTAATAATTAATTTGTCAGTTGCAACTCCTTTGTCGTTAGACATTTTAACTAAATAAACACCTTCTAATAAAGAAGAAACATCAATACTGCTGTCTTTAGTTACGTTTTTCGCAGTCGCTACTACTTTTCCTAAAATATCAGTTACTTCAACATTCACCACTTCTTCAGTGTTGATATGGAAAGTACCTTTAGTAGGATTTGGATAAAGTGTAAAAGCTCCTTTTTTGAAATTGCTAACACCTAAAGTAGTGTCTAAAGCTACTTCTTTAGCGTTTACTACTTGTCCAGTAGCATTATCAATAACGATCGCAACTAAATGAATATTAGTTTCCACGTATTCAGCTGGCAAAGTATAAGTAAAATTGTAAGTGTAAGGTGTATTGTAAACTACTGCTGCTGGAATAACTCCAGAAACTCCAGCGAAAGTACCTAGTAATGCTCTACCAACGTGGTTGTATACCATGTCAGCAGCAGGAATTGGAGAACCTAAATCTCTCCAGTTGATTCCTTCCCAGTCAATAATATCAATTCCTTGAGAAGAATAATAATTGTGTTGATCATAACCTGTATCGGTTCCAACTACACCATCTTCCACAATAATTGCAGCAACATTGTAGTTAGCAGTAGTCATATCTAAAGCGAATTTAGTTTCAATATCTAATGAAATTAAACGAGAAGCACTGTCCCAAGATTGATTAGTGATTCCAATTTTAGCTAAAGGCACTTTAGCTAATTCCGCTTGATAAGCTGGCTCTAATGAATCCAAACCTGGATCCACTTCTGAATGTACTCTGTTGATGATTCCACTTGGGTAACCAGAAATAAAACCAGACATTGCTGTATCGTATTCCGCTAAAGTCATTGGGTCAGAATTGTGCACAGCAACACCAATAAAAGTTCCATCAGGGTGGTTGTGGTACATATCTTTTAAACCAACATGCCCTCTAACACACCATCCACACCAAGTACCAGTTCCTTCTTCAAAAGTTACCGCTTTAGGGAAAATTTCATTTACAACGCTAATTTGTTTTGTCAACAAATCATTAGTAGCATCAGCATCAGTAGCACCATTATTAATATTAGAAACCCAAACTTTCATTGAATACACTCCAGGAGTAGCATTCCAAACATCTTGATGTGTGAAAGTATAGGATTGATTATTTGCAACATTTAATCCTGAAAAAGTTTGAGTATGAATCGCTCCAGAATCCACTTGCCAATTGATATCCGCAGAAGTAATTGTAGCCAAACCTAAATTTTTGATATCACCAGTAACGGTAGTAGCACCATTAACAATGAATGAATTCATGTTTAACAATTTCATTTGAGCATCGTTTGCTTGAATTTGTTCCACACTTACCTCATCCATATAGATGTTATCACCATAATCAGAAGTCCCTAAAAAGATAATATAATTAGTACCTGTAGTACCTGTAGGTAAGTTAAAAGCGTAAGAATACCAACCTTGAGCTGCCTCAGCAGGAGCTAAAGTTACTGAACGATTTACAGTTCCTAATAATGTAGCACCAGTTAAGTTAGCTGCAGTATTGATATATACTTTTACATTATCAGTATTAGTACTGTATCCGGTATCTCTGTACATTTTGAATTTTACTTTGTAATCTAAACCTGCGAAAGTAATTGCAGGAGAAGTTAATCTTCCAGTTCCACCAGCGGGGATATCATAAGCGTCAAATTTAGCCATACCTGCACCTGATGAAGGAGCACATGTTGGAGCAGTTCCAGCGGTTTTTCTTGACCAAGCCGCTACTGTTGCACCTGCGTCATTTGTTATAGTTGTTGACGACCAAACTAAGGCGGTGTCAAAACCTTGAGATACTACTACTTGTGCTTTTCCAGCTAAGGAAACAAGTAAAAAAGAAAACAATAAGGTAATTTTTTTCATGAATTAATTTTAATTGGTTTAGTATGTGTTCGATAAGTGGCACAATAATAAGAATAAATATTTAAACTTTTATTTTTTAATACTTAAAAAATCATGTTTTACCGAATTTTATTCTTTTTAATTCATTTTTTATTCCTTTTCTGTGAAGTAAATTTAATTTTAGGCAGTTTTTTAGTGGTCAGTTGTCAGAAGAAAGAAGAAAGATGTTGAACTTCCCTGATTAGTGTTGACCGTTTTCTAATTGTTTGTTTTTTATGTTTTTTCCAACCCACGCAGGGGTTTAAACCCTGCGAGGGTTCGAGACGTGAATATTTACCGTGATTTAGAAACTTAAAATATGTCGTGCATGTTTCTTTCTTCTATCTTCTTTCCTCTTTCGCCTATTCTCTATATTCTATTCTCTCACTTCTAAACGCAATATCTTTCCTCAAACGTCTATGAACTTCCCTGATTAGTGTTGATCGATTTCTAATTGTTCCTCTTTTTCATCTAAACCTGACAGGTTGAAAAAAACCTGTCAGGTTCGAGACTTGAATTTCTTTAGTGATTTTGAATCTTAATATATGTCATCCCTACAGGACTCCTTCTCTTTGTCTATACTATTTGCTACC
>CANCJZ010000073.1 GCA_947378465.1 Flavobacteriaceae bacterium | reverse complement strand
TCTATCCTCAATAATAACCCATAATTAATAGGACGCTCCTACGGAGCTTATTTCACCTCCTGTTTATATTTTCTACAAACGCTTAGTCCCTACGGGACTGCTTTGAGACACTGTTTTTGTATACTATTAATGTGTTTTAATAGAGGAATAAATGTTTTCCACAATATCTTACCTCTTACTTCTTTCCTCATCCGTTCTGTCTATTTTCTATGTTCTATCCTCTATCCTCTTTACAAAATATCTTGCCTCTTGCTTCTTTCCGCAATCTCTTAATACTTAATACTCAATTCTTAATACTTTTAAACACTAAACCCCTCCACCTCTACTACTGCCCCAGCATCCAAATCATTGAGATGCACCGCTCCAACACGGACGCGGACCAAACGCAGGGTAGGAAATCCCACGGCGGAGGTCATCTTCCGGACCTGTCGGAACTTGCCTTCATTGATGGTAATGGACAGCCAAGAAGTGGGTCCGTGGCGTTCGTCGCGAATCTTTTTGGCGCGTTGGGGGAATTGTGGTGGCGCCTCCAATCGATGGGCTTGGCACTTGCGGGTAAGGTATTTTTTTCCATTAAATCCTATCAGCACGCCGTTCTTCAATTCCTCAATCGCGGTGTCGGTAATGAGTCCGTCGACTTGCACGTAGTACTCTTTGTCTACTTTTTTGCTGCGGACAATCTCGCTCATCATCCCATCGGTAGTCAGCAACAGCAAGCCTTCCGAATCCTCATCCAAACGACCAATGGCCATCGTATTCTCGGGAAAATCATAGAGCTCACCCAATAGTTTCTTCGGGCGTTTGAGTTCGTAGATGAACTGACTCAAGTAGCCATAAGGTTTGTAAATGATGAAGTGGCGGTGTGACGACATGGATTCAATTTGAGGCAAAAATAGTATTTAATCTCCTAACAACTATGACATTTTTTAGTACTTTTACAATCCTTTAATTCAGCCAAAAATGACTACTGTATTACCTATCCTATTTGTATTTATCGCTTTAGCCGTGGGGATTTACCTCGGAAAAATATTGTTTACCGCCAGCGCTTCTTCCGAAAAAGCTTCTTTGGAAGAAAAAGTCAAAGGATTGCTTTCCCAATTAGAACAATTCAAAGAACAAGCCCAACAGGACCGATTGGCTGCTGAAAAACAATTGGCACAAGCCCAACAGGAAAAGGAAAACATTCGCAGTGAAAAAGAAGCATTGGCCATACAATTATCCAAAAGCGAAACGGATTTTGACAATTTGCTGGAACGCAACAGAGAGCAAAAGCAAGAGGTGGAACAACTGCAAGAAAAATTCACCAAAGAGTTTGAAAATCTGGCCAACAAAATCCTGGAAGAGAAGACTTCTAAATTCACCGAACAAAACAAGGAAAACCTTAAAAACATATTGAGTCCGTTACAAGACAAAATCCAACTTTTTGAAAAGAAAGTCGAGGACACACACAAAGAAAGCATCGATTACCATGCGGCTTTGCGCCAACAGATTATTGGCTTGCGCGATATGAACGAGCAAATGAGCAAGGAAACGCTCAACTTAACCAAAGCCTTAAAAGGCGACAGCAAGATGCAGGGCAACTGGGGCGAGCTGGTATTGGAACGCGTGTTGGAAAAATCAGGTTTGGAAAAAGACCGCGAGTATTTTGTACAACAGAGCTTTGTTACCGAAGAGGGCAACCGCGTATTCCCAGATGTGGTCATCAACCTCCCTGATGGTAAAAAAATGATAGTCGATTCCAAAGTGACCTTAACCGCTTACGAACGCTATATCAACGAAGAAGACGACAGCTTAAAAGCCCAACATTTAAAAGAGCACGTGATTTCCATCAACCGCCACGTGGAGCAATTGGGAAATAAAAACTATCAGGATTTGTACCAAATGGAGAGCCCTGATTTTGTGTTACTGTTTATTCCTATCGAATCGGCCTTTGCAGTAGCCTTGAACGAAGACACCAGTTTGTACAACAAAGCTTTTGAAAAAAACATTGTCATCGTTACCCCTTCCACCCTATTGGCCACGCTGCGCACCATTGACAGCATGTGGACCAACCAAAAGCAACAGGAAAATGCTTTAGAAATTGCCCGTCAGGCAGGAGCTTTATACGATAAGTTTGAAGGATTTGTAGCTGATTTGGTTAAAATAGGCAAGAAAATGGACGAAGCCAAAGTCGAATACCAAGGCGCGATGAACAAGCTGGTGGACGGTAAAGGAAATCTGATTACCAGTGTTGAAAAATTGAAAAAAATGGGAGCCAAAGCCAAAAAAGCCTTACCTGAAAACATCATCAACCGAGCTGCTAGCAGTGACGATTCGGCTCACTCAATCGAATAATGTTATGAAACAAACTTTTAAATCGGTTGCCGATTCACGCGTAACCATCTCTGAATTGATGTTGCCTTCGCACACCAATTTTTCAGGAAAAATCCACGGAGGTTACATCCTTTCTTTACTCGATCAAATCGCCTTTGCCTGTGCCTCCAAATATTCAGGGCATTATTGTGTCACGGCTTCGGTGGACACGGTTGATTTTTTGAATCCCATCGAAGTGGGGCAATTGGTAACAATGAAAGCCTCGGTCAACTATGTTGGCCGCAGTTCGATGATTGTAGGCATCCGTGTGGAAGCAGAAAACATACAAACAGGTGTAAAAAAACACTGCAACTCCTCCTATTTCACGATGGTAGCCAAAGACAAAGAGGGCTACAATATGCAAGTCCCTAGTTTGATTTTGTCCAATCACGAGGAAATCCGACGTTTTTACAACTGCGTCAAGCAAATTGCCAGCCGAAAAGAACGCAATTTACACGAGGTAGCATTTGATTATAAATCTGAAGAAGCTATTAAAGGTTTAAAAAACTACAATGTCAAATTGGATTTAAAATAAAAAATTGCTTATTAAATAGCTTAGGTTTATAACTTTTTAAAAGTAAAACTTTTATAGCTTTAACAAAAAAATTATCTTTGCCCAATATGACACACATAGCTACCGATAATACTACAAATCAAGAAACTGTAAAAAGAGTTTTTACCACTTATCTTGAAACCAAAGGGCATCGCAAAACGCCTGAGCGATATGCGATACTGCAAGAAATATACAATAGTCCTGAGCATTTTGATATCGAGAATTTATACATCAAAATGAAAAACAAAAACTATCGTGTGAGCAGGGCTACTTTGTACAATACCATCGAGTTACTATTGGACTGCGGCTTGGTACGCAAGCATCAGTTTGGTCAAAATCAGGCGCACTACGAAAAGTCGTATTTTGACAAACAGCACGACCATATCATCATGACCGATACGGGTGAGGTAATTGAGTTTTGCGACCCACGCATTCAAACCATCAAACAAACCATTGAAGAAATCTTTGGAATTGAAATACACAATCATTCTTTGTATTTCTACGCTAATAAAAAACAAGAATAAATTGCATCACTAGCAGTCAAGGTTCCACCAACTGCAAAAAACAACAACACAATGACCGTAGATTTACTACTCGGATTACAATGGGGTGACGAAGGAAAAGGAAAAATCGTCGACGTTCTCACCTCCAAGTACGACATTATTGCCCGTTTTCAAGGAGGCCCAAACGCTGGACATACTTTGGAATTTGACGGCATCAAACACGTATTGCGAACTATTCCTTCGGGGATATTCCACAAAAACAACATCAACATTATCGGAAACGGAGTGGTTATCGACCCTGTGGTTTTTAAAAGTGAAATTGATGGCTTGGCAAAATTCAATTTGGACATCAAATCCAAGTTGATCATTTCTAGAAAAGCCCATTTGATTTTGCCTACCCACCGTTTGCTGGATGCCGCATCGGAAGCATCCAAAGGCAAGGCCAAAATTGGCTCTACCCTTAAAGGTATTGGTCCAACGTATATGGACAAAACCGGAAGAAACGGAATTCGCGTGGGCGATATCGAATTGGCCGACTTTAAAGAACGCTACCGTTCCCTTGCCGATAAACACGAGGCGATGATTGCCTTTTACAATGTCGACATTCAATACAACCTTCCTGAATTGGAAAAAGAATTCTTTGAAGCCATTGAGGATTTAAAGAAATTGACCTTTATCGACAGTGAGGAATATTTGGCACAAGCCCAAAAAGCAGGAAAATCCATCCTTTGCGAAGGTGCACAAGGTTCATTACTGGACGTTGACTTTGGAACCTATCCTTTTGTAACCTCATCGAATACTACTGCAGCTGGAGCATGTACCGGTTTGGGAATTGCGCCTAACAAAATCAAAGAGGTGTTTGGAATTTTCAAAGCCTACACGACTCGTGTTGGAAGCGGTCCGTTCCCTACAGAAGATTTTGGCGAAGCAGGTGATATAATGGCTAAAGTAGGAAACGAATTTGGTTCCGTAACTGGTCGTAAACGCCGTTGCGGATGGCTGGATTTGGTAGCTCTTAAATATGCAATTCAAGTCAATGGAGTAACCCAATTGATGATGATGAAAGGGGATGTACTATCAGGATTTGAAACCCTAAAAGTATGTACCGCATACAACTATAAAGGCGAAGTGATCCAACACCTTCCTTACAATATCGAAGAAGAAAATGTAACTCCTATCTATACCGAATTCAAAGGCTGGCACGCGGACCTAACCGGAATGACCGACTTTGAGAGTCTTCCTATAGAATTAAAAGAGTACATCGAGTTTATCGAAGCTCAGGTAGAAGTGCCGATAAAAATTGTTTCAGTAGGACCAGATAGAAAGCAAACGATTTTCTTTTAGGCAATTTTTAGGCAATAGGCATTTTTAGGCAATAGGCAATAGGCATTAGGCAATAGTATGCGTTTGCGGATAAAGAAAAAAGAAGCAAGAAGCAGGAAGCAAGATATTGCGGAATTACAAGCCTTGAGATATCGAAAGCAACTCAATAATAATAATAATAATAGTATAGCCCCAGATGGGGCTATATTTTTTTTAATAATTTTAATAAAAAAAGTAGCTAAAAGTAAGAGGAAAGAAGCAAGAGGTAAGAGGTAAGAGGTAAGATATTGCGGAATTACAAAACTAAATAAAACTACATATCGGGAACAAACCCTACTCAAAGAATATAACCCCTCGTAACCACAACGCCCTAATGCCTAATGCCTATTGCCTATTGCCTATTGCCTAATGCCTAAAAATGCCTATTGCCCTTGAACCTTTTTCCCTCTTCTCGCCATTAAATCCGCAAAATATTTTCTGCCGTTATTAAGTGCTGCAAGAGTATTCAAATAGTAAGGGGTATTTTTTCGTTTGGCCATTACTAATACATACTGTGCCAAGTCACGGTAAGTATTGGTCAAATTGCGACGAAGTAATTTGGTATCATAAACAGTAGTGTCCAAAACATTAACGGAACGTTGATTAAACATGTCTTTGAAAGCCGTATTCGCTGTACTCAAATTGATCAAATGCTGTGTCAAGTCTAAGGTTTGAACATAAGGAAAGAATTCCTGTGATTGCAAATCAGCAACTAGATTATCCAAGCCCAAGCTTTCAGCTTCGTAATTCACTCTTTCAATTCCTTTATAGGTTTTGAAAACGATGCTTAATACTCTATAGGCTTCTACTTCAGCAGGAACATTGGAATATCGAAAAACTTTAACGGCATTGCGAATGGTGATCATTTTAAGATCTCTTCCGCGATCAAGTACTTTTAAAACCGCTGTTTCTTGATTCGCTCTAATTTGCATCAAAGCATTATCAAACTCAGGCGATTGTTGTTGCAAAAGCAAAAACAGCACTTTAAAATCATTATCCGTAAGAGGATCAACCCCTGTACTGGCAAAATCCGCAAAAAAACGAATGATTAATTGGCCAAATTCTAAATGGTGCAATCGGCCTATTGCAATGGGATGTAAATTCATAACATTTTATTTATTAGGTTAATTTTTTATATCTAAAAACTCAGTTTTTGGTCAACTCCAAATGGCAGGAACTCAATGTCGTGTAATATTAGGCTGTCGTCATTTTGCAACAACTAAATATCGGGTAACATTGGGCTGTCGTCATTTTAGAACAACCAAATGTCGTGCGACATTGGGCTGTCGTCATTTTGCAACAACTAAATGTTGCGTGATATTGGGTTGTCGTCATTTTACAACAACTAAATGTAGCGTGACATTGGTACACTCTATTTTGTAAAAGCCTATTGTAGCACTACAATGGTCTGTTGAAATTACTTAGGAACTCAATTTTTCCTAAAAATCACTTTAAACAATAACACAACAACCAATTGCGATAGTGGATAAGCCCTATGCCTAAGCGTTATACACTTCGCTAGTACTACAAAAGGCCAACACAAAATGATATACCGTTTGTCTACCCTATACATTCCTAAAGCAAGCTATAGGATTGTTATTATAACATAATGGACTTGCAAACCAAATTGAATTCAAACTGATAAGAACGTGGGGCATGGTATAGGGATTCTATAGTTTTCAAAAATCAATGACACTTTTAAAGCCACAAAAATCCGTCTAGCATTTATCCCAAAATTATTAGGCTTTACAATACCGCGCAACAGGGATTATTCCTGAATTTTACTTCCCCAGTAAACACTGGGCCTCGCAAAGCAAAAACTTCGGGAAGCCCCATAAATAAAGGAAACAGGGAAAACCCTAGGCTTTTTTCCTACAATTGTGCCTTATTTCACTATAACAACAGTCGCTTAGCCCTTACCAGTAAAGGAAAGAAGGTGTTTATTTAAAATGGATTTTTGGGAGTGATTTTTTGGGGTTTTTGGAGGTATTTGGGAAAAGTGAAAAATGGGGAATTCTGGAAGATTCTTGGAGGGATGGTTTTTTTATAAAAAACACACTAATCATTTACCCATTATTAGAATAAGAAATTAAAAGAAAAATGATATGGTAACTTCTATCCATAAAAAAAGCCCCTTACGGGGCTTTTACTATATTTTATAAATAAAACTTTCATTCGGTTGAATATTCACTTTGAGGGTTCCAACGCCGTGTTCTACTTTTAAAGTAGTGGCACCGCCGTACAATTGATCTTTTAGGGGATAAGAACCATCTTTAAGCTCCCAAGTAGCAATGATGTCTGCGGGGATTTTTAAATCAAAATATAAATCTTTTTCTCCTGAAAAATTGACTACTACAATCAACTTTTCGTTTGCTGACCAACGTACATAGGAATACAAATGCTGATCATAGTCTTTCGTTTCGTGGCGGTTCACTGTTTGCAACTCTTGGAATTTACCCATTAAAGCATCGCTTTTGATGGTAAAGTTCAATAGGCGTTTGTAAAAATCTCTTAATTTTTTCTCTCCTTCGGTCAATTGTCCTCCGTCAAACTTCCCATTGTTCATCCAACGTTGGTGACTCGGAACGCCCACATAATCAAAAATCGAAGTACGGGAATGGGTACCAAAGCCTCCATTTTCATTACCGGCCTCTCCTACTTCTTGACCAAAATAGACCATTGCAGGCGAGGATCCAATAGTAGCTGAAACCACCATCATCGGTTTGCCTCGTTCGCCATTTCGCGCAAATTCAGGGCTGGCGACACGTTGCTCGTCGTGGTTGTCCAAGAAATGCAACATATGATGTTCGATATCTACCGTACGACGTTGAATATCGGACAGGCCGTCAGGAGTGGTTTTGCCTTGAATCACGGCTTTCAAATGATCGTAGGTTTCTACCTTATCATAGAGGTAATCCATTTTGCCTTTGTGGATATAATTGCGGTATTCATTAGGATTGTAGACTTCCGCCAACAAAAAGGCATCTGGATTTTTAACTTTAATCGCCGAGTTCATATAGCTCCAAAACTCATACGGTACCATTTCGGCCATATCGTAACGAAAACCATCGATTCCCTTCGCGGTCCAATACAGGGCGATGTCTCTGAATTTTTTCCACGAACTCGGAACGTCTTGCGTTTTCCAAAAATCATAATGCTCTTGTACCGATTTGTTCTCATAACCCACAGGCAATTGTGGGAAGTCTTTACTACCATCAGGACGAATTCCATAGTTTACTTTTACGGTTTCATACCAATCGTTGATATCTGGTTTTGCCATACGCGAACCATTACCCGTCCATTTCGCTGGATTTTCATCAAATGTTCCATCAATTAAGGGATTCTGCTCCCCATTCAAAGGTTTGTAATTATCCGAAGTAGGCACTTGGAAATGTTGACCAGGAATATAATAGAAATTATTATTGCGGTCGTATTCCACCGAAGTATTGTCATCGGCACCAAAGTCGCGAATGCCTGCTGGCTTGGAAACACTCACATATTTACGCGCAATATGGTTGGGAACGATATCAATTATCACTTTTAATCCGTTTTTGTGCGAACGGGCAATAAGCGCCTCAAACTCTTCCAAACGTTTGGCTGGATCAACAGCCAAATCAGGATTGACATTATAATAGTCTTTCACAGCATAAGGAGAACCCGCTCTTCCTTTTACCACCTCTGGATCGTCATTGGAAATTCCGTATTTCGTATAATCGCGCACTAAGGCGTGGTGGGGCACTCCTGTGTACCAAATATGAGTCACGCCAAGGTTTTTGATTTCGGTTAGGGCTTTATCCGTAAAGTCGTTAAACTTCCCTACTCCATTTTCTTCGATAGTTCCCCAAGGCTTGTTGGTGGTATTTTTATTTCCAAATAATCGCGTAAATACTTGATAAACTACTTTCTTTTTCTCCACTACGATTTCATTTTTAGGTTTGCTTATTGGTTTTTTATGTTGTGCTTGAACGCCTAACGACAGCCCAATCATCGCCACAAGAATGACTTTTTTCATATTTATTGTTTTAAAACACTATTTTACAAATATAAAAATTTGAGATTAGCGACTAGGGAGTTTATAAATATTTCTTAATAAAATTTAACCTTCCATCATTTTACTTAAATTTGAACCAAAATTTAACATTTTGAATAGATACCTATTATTCTTTTGTCTCTTTCTTTTTGGTTTTACTTCCTCTCTTGCTCAAAAGAAAAGTAAAATCATCATAGAAAACGCCGATTTTTCTGATATTAACGAAACGGAACTGCCAGGAGCTACGCTTTTGACAGGGAATGTGAGAGTGAATCACGACGGAGTGATCATCACTTGTAACAAAGCCTACTATTTCAATAATGAAAATTATATCAAAGCTTTTGGAAATGTTGAAATGGTTCAAGGAGATACCCTCTACCTCAACAGCAAATATGCCGAATACGACGGAAATATCAAACGCGCTTTTGCTACCGGTGATGCTTCCTTGCATTCGCCTGATATGTCCTTAGTGACGGATACGATCAACTTTGACCGTATCAAACAAGAAGCCTACTACAATTCGAAAGGAACTATTGTCAACAAAGAAACTTCTTTAGTCAGCAAATCGGGACGTTATATTGTAGCCAAAAAGAAATATGAGTTCCGCAAGCAAGTAGTAGTTACCAATCCTAAATGCGTCATCAAGTCGAACAACTTGGATTATTATCCCACTACCGGAAATTCCTATCTTCGAGGGCCTTCTACCATTAAAGGAAAAGACAATTTTATCTATACCGAAAACGGGTTTTACAACACTAAGAAAAACCTGGCCCACTTCAAGCGGAAATCCTATATCCGTTATAATGATCGACTGATTGAAGGCGATAGTTTGTATTACGATCGTAATCGGGAGTTTGCCTCTGGGACGAACAATGTCAAAATCACCGACTCGATCAACAAAGCGGTCATACGAGGACATTATGGTGAGATTTTTAAAAATAAAGATTCCCTATTTGTCACCAAACACGCCGTTGCGACCACCTTAGTTGAAAAAGATTCGATGTACATCCACGGTAAACGAATTGTAATTACAGGACCAAGCGGCAATCGTATTGTTCGTGCTTATAATGATGTTCGTTTTTTCAAAACCGATATGAGTGGTAAATGTGATTCAATCCATTCCGACCAAAAAATTGCTTTGACCAAACTTATTGGCAAACCCATACTGTGGAATTACGACAATCAAATGACCGGAACAGTGATGCATTTGATCGGAAATAATAAAACCGAAAAGCTTGATTCTCTGAAAGTGTTGGGAAATTCCTTTATCGTTTCCAAGGACACTTTAGGCAGCGGTTACAATCAGGTAAAAGGAATTAACTTATATGGCAAATTCAAGGACAACAAACTATATGAAGTTGATGTTGTCAAAAATACAGAAGTCATTTACTATATGAGAAATGACAATAATGAACTGACAGGTATCAATAAAAATGTCAGTAGCCGTATCAATATGACATTAGATAAAAACAAAATCGATACGATTACCTTTTACGACAGTCCTGATGGCATCATTTATCCCGAAAAAGATTTGCCTGAAAATGCTCGAAAACTTCGAGGATTTATTTGGCGTGGTGACGAACGAATACGCACTAAAGAAGACATTTTCCCTGAAGAAGAGAAAGAACTCGATGCTGCTATCAAAGCAAAAAGCAACGAGAAGTTTGAAAAGGAACAATATGAAATGGCAAGAGAAGAAGTATTGGATGAAAACAGTAGAGAGAGTTCTGACATCTATAGTTATATCTTTAAGAATTACAACAATTACGTTATAATTGAAAAGAATGGTCATCATTTATTGGTAAAAAACGGCAAGTTTAAATTTCCAACCAATGAAAAATCATTTGAGAACTATAAAAAGAAACACCCTAAATACAAAGAGGACATCAAAATCAACCGAATTATATGGGATTACAGCACTATGGTGGGAGGCAAATACGATGGTGGTTTATTTACTGGTAATGAAGTAGACGAAAAAGTTGAATACCCTGCTAAGGATTTCTTAACCTATGATGAAATTTTTAGATTGTATAATAATCGCATCATTAAGGATAAAAATGGTATTAAGTTATGGGTAAAAGAAGGCAAATTCAGATTTCAAAAAGATGAAAAATCATATGATGTTTTAATACAAAACAATCCTAAACTTAAAACAGAGGTATGGATTAACCAAAAACTATGGGATTGGAATACGATGGTCTTTGGCCAATATGACGGTGGTTTGTTTGATGGAACTGAACCATTAGTAGATATTGAATACCCATCTAAAGTTGATTATACATACGATGAAATTTTTAAACTGTACAACAATAGAATCATTATAGAAAAAAACGGTCACAAGCTGTTAGTAAAAGATGGGAAATTTAGGTTTCCTAAAGACGAAAAATCATTTGATCTATTACTTAAAAATAATCCTAAGCTTAAAAATGAAGTATGGATCAACCAAAAACTTTGGGACTTTAAGACCATGATCTATGGGCCTTATGACGGAGGACTGTTTACAGGAGAAGAAAAAATAAATCAATAATCATTATTTTGAATAAAGATTTTTTAAAATATCAAGCACAAACCTCTCCTTATCCATTGGGAATGGAGGTTTCACACGCTATTGGTTCGTACATCTACGACACTAATAATAATAAATATTTAGACTTTGTAGCAGGCGTTTCCGCTTGTTCATTAGGCCATCAACACCCAAGAGTTAACCAGGCGATTAAAGATCAATTGGACAAATATTCACACGTTATGGTGTATGGGGAATATTCTCAAAGCCCTGCAGTGCAGTATTGCAAACTCTTAGCCGAACATCTACCGGCCACTTTGAACAAAGTGTATTTGGTCAATTCAGGAACAGAAGCTACGGAAGGTGCCTTGAAATTGGTGCGCAGAGTCACGGGTAGAAGTCAGTTGATTTCCTGCAACAATGCCTACCATGGCAATACTATGGGGTCAATGAGCGTGATGGGATTTGAAGAGCGCAAGCAAATCTTCCGTCCTTTAATCCCTGATGTCGACTTTATCACCTTCAACAACGAAGCCGATTTACAAAAAATAACCACGCGCACTGCGGGGATCATTTTGGAAAGTATCCAAGGAGGTGCGGGTTTTATACAGCCACACAACGACTTCTTGTCCAAAGTAAAACAACGCTGTGATGAAGTAGGTGCCCTTTTAATTATTGATGAAATCCAACCGGGCTTTGGAAGAACAGGCAAACTATTTGGTTTTGAAAACTATAATGTAGTTCCTGATGTCATCATTATTGGCAAAGGAATGGGAGGCGGAATGCCCGTTGGAGCTTTTGTTGCCAAAGAAGAATATATGGACCTGTTAAGCCACGATCCTAAACTGGGCCATATCACCACTTTTGGAGGCCATCCTGTGATTGCTGCGGCTTGTTTGGCTACTTTACAGGAGGTATTGGAAACCAATTTGATGGAGGAGGCTTTGGAAAAAGAACAACTGTTCCGTTCCTTATTAGTTCACCCTTTAATACAAGAAGTACGAGGAATAGGATTGATGTTAGCCGCTATGACAGCCGATGCGGAAATCACAAATCAGGTTATTTTAAAATGTCAGGACCGCGGATTGATCCTCTTTTGGTTGCTGTTTGAAGGCTGCGCTATCCGTATTACTCCTCCTTTAACCATCAGTGAAGAGGAAATCAGAGAAGGTTGTAAAATCATTTTAGAAGTGATGGACGAGGTGCTGAATAGCCAATCACTTAATAGTTAGACGTATCTTTAGGCTGCTACGATAACGTTTCTGTTAATAAATTGTTTAAAAGAATTAAACAAATACCACGTTATTACTCAATAGTTGACTACCTTTATTATGGATTTTACTTAAACTAAAAGCTATGCATTTGGATCACGACGAAGAAGACTACAATTTATCCTTATCGAAGTTCGAATCGATGTTAAAAACTAACAAAGTGTTCTTTTTCGATTCTGAGGAGTTTGAAGAAATTATCCTTCA
>CANCJZ010000072.1 GCA_947378465.1 Flavobacteriaceae bacterium | reverse complement strand
CACGAAAGCTGTGGACAATGTACCCCTTGTCGTGAAGGAACAGGTTGGTTAGAAAAAGTATTACACCGAATTGAAAACGGACACGGACGCGAAGAGGATATCGAATTGTTATGGAGCATTCAATCCAAAATTGAAGGAAACACCATCTGTCCATTAGGAGATGCTGCTTCATGGCCTGTTGCTGCGGCAATTCGCCACTTCAAAGAAGAATTTGAATACCATATTCGTTTCCCTGAAAAAGTAAAAAATAGAGATCACTTTGTGGACGAACCTTTTGAAAAGGTAAGACACTTAGTGGCAAAATAAAATTAGATTATAATAAAAATCGATAATCTTTGATTTATTAAAATTGGAAAAAATTAAACACATAGAGATTACAAATTTTAAATCTATCAAACATTTAGAAGTAAATGATTGTAATAAGATTAATGTGTTTATAGGCAAACCCAATGCGGGGAAAAGTAATATATTAGAAGCTTTAGGCCTTTTTCAAATTTTACAGCTTGGAGATATTGATTTAAGAGAGTTTTTTAGAATAGAAGCCTACAGGAATCTTTTTCATTTTAATCAACAGAATCAAAAATTGATTGTTGATTTAGATTTTGAGAAAATTGAATTAGAAAACAAAAATGATTCATTAAAAGTATTTTCAAGCTCTAAAACAATGTTTTTTAAAACGGAAATACCTGCTTCTGAATTTCATCCTGATGCTATGAAAAATGGTGTTGAGGCAAGTGAAAATTATGATGAAAGCGATAGGTTAAATATTAAAAATTATTTTTTTAAAGGAAAAAAGCAAAATTCAAGATATACTTTTTTTAATGAATTATCTCAGTTTGGAGAAAATTTAGGACAAATAGTTTATCAAAATCAAGAGTTAAGAAGTTTTATTAAAAATCATTTAGAGAGTGAAAACCTTAAGATTGTTGTAAAATCTGGAAACTATGAATTAGCAATACAGAAAGAATTAGAAGACGGGACCGTTTTTGAACTTCCTTATGAACTAATTGCGGATACATTACAACGATTGATTTTTTATAAAGCTGCAATAATAAGTAATCACAATGCTGTTTTATTATTTGAGGAACCAGAAGCACATTGCTTTGAGCCTTATATTTTAGAATTTACAAACGGAGTTAAATACGATGAGAATGACAATCAATTTTTTATTGTTACTCATAGTGATTATATCATAAAAGAGTTTTTAAGAGACGAAGAAAGCAAAGAAAACACCAACATTTATTTGGTGAATAATGTAGATGGAGAAACAAAAGTCAAACTTTTGGATAAAAAAAAGAATGAGGATGTTTTTGAATTTGGAATGAATATATTTTTCAATTTCGAAAGTTTGTGGGAAACTAATTGATTTTAGATTATGAAATTAGTTGGTGTTGAATGTTGGGCAGATATGTACTTTTTCGGAAGAATGTTAAACAACAAAAGTTTAATCCGAAAAGAAAGTGGAGATGATGCCGTAATTGATGGAGTAAACATAAGAAGTAAAGGAAGTTTTAGTATAGGGATTGTTGATATTGACAAAAACAAAAAAATCCCTATTGCTTTTACTAAGATTCATGAAAATGAGAACACACAAATATTCAAACATACTACAAATTGTCAATTTTTAATATTAATTGGACCAAGACAATTTGAACATTGGATTAATGGATATTTATTAGTTAATAATAGTTCTGTAGAACATTTTGGTTTTAGTAGTTTTGTTGACTTTATGAAAAGCTCAAAGTCGTTAAAACCAGAAAGAGATGAACGATTTAAGAATTTAATTGATTTTGTTATTGAAAATTTTAATAATGAAGAAAATCATATTTTAAAATTAAAAAAACAATTAGAATACATTATTGAAGCAAAATACAACTTTGATATTGCTATTTTTTTAGAAATATAATAAAGAATAAAAATACTCCATTGGAGTTAAAGATGAGTAAATGAAAGTAACCATAGACGGTCAAGAAATTGAAGTAGCACCAGGGACAACCATCCTGCAGGCTGCTCGTATGATTGGTGGAGAATCGGTTCCACCAGCCATGTGTTATTATTCTAAACTAGAAAAAACCGGAGGAAAATGCCGTTGTTGTCTAGTGGACGTTACCAAAGGAAGTGAAGCCGATCCAAGACCAATGCCAAAACTAGTAGCCTCTTGTGTTACGGGTTGTCAAGACGGAATGGAAGTAGCGAGCAAATCTTCTGAAAGAGTCACTGAGGCTAGAAAATCGGTAACGGAGTTTTTGTTAATCAATCACCCATTGGATTGTCCTATTTGTGACCAAGCGGGAGAATGTGATTTGCAAAACTTAAGTTTCGAGCACGGAAAATCAGAATCCCGTTTTATAGAAGAAAAAAGAACTTTTGAACCTGAAAATATTGGGGATAAAATTCAATTGCACATGAATCGTTGTATTCTTTGTCAAAGATGTGTCCAAGTGGCAGAGCAATTGACTGATTACAGAGTTCATGGAGTGTTAAACCGTGGCGATCATGCACAAATTTCTACTTGTGTATCAGCAGCTATTGACAATGAATTCTCAGGAAACATGATTGACGTTTGTCCTGTTGGGGCTTTAACTGATAAAACCTTCCGTTTCAAATCGAGAGTATGGTTCAACAAACCGTTCAATGCACACCGCGATTGCGACAATCCTGAATGTTGTGGTAAAACAACCCTTTGGATGTTTGGAAACGAAATTCAAAGAGTTACTGCTCGTAAAGACGAATACCACGAAGTAGAAGACTTTATCTGTAACACGTGTCGTTTTGACAAAAAAGAAGTGTCGGATTGGATTATTGAAGGACCTCGTAAATTCGAGAAAGACTCTGTAATCAACCAAAACAAACATTATGGTAAAACAGAAAAAGTATTGATCGAAACAGAAGAAGGCATCCTTGAAGGAAGAGCAATCGACCGTAAAAAAATCAGTATGTCACAAATTCCATTGGATAACACTAAAAAATCGTAAGAAATGGAAACTGCATTTATAATTGAAAAAAGTGTTTTTATAGTAGTCATCTTTGCTTTTACGATGGTAATGGCGATGTATTCTACTTGGGCTGAACGTAAAGTGGCCGCTTACCTTCAAGATCGTGTGGGTCCAAACCGCGCGGGATGGGGAGGTTTATTACAACCACTTGCGGATGGAATGAAACTTTTTGCTAAAGAAGAGTTTGAACCAAATACGCCTAATAAATTTTTATTCTTTGTTGGACCAGCAATTGCTATGAGCACGGCCTTAATGACCAGTGCAGTAATTCCTTGGGGCGACAAAATTCATATTTTTGGAAGAGACGTAATGCTTCAAGCTACGGATATTGATGTATCATTATTGTACATCTTTGGGGTAGTTTCTATTGGAGTGTATGGAATTATGATTGGTGGATGGGCATCGAACAACAAGTTCTCATTAATGGGAGCGGTTCGTGCGGCTTCGCAAATGGTATCGTATGAGGTAGCTATGGGATTGTCGATGATAGCCTTGTTAATGATGACAGGTACTTTGAGCTTACGCGAAATATCGGCACAACAAACTGGAATGAACTGGAACGTATTTTACCAACCTTTATCATTCTTAATCTTCTTAATTTGTGCCTTTGCAGAAACCAATAGAACTCCTTTCGACTTAGCAGAATGTGAATCAGAGTTGATTGGAGGATACCATACAGAGTATTCTTCTATGAAAATGGGATTCTATTTATTCGCGGAGTATGCTAATATGTTTATTTCAGCTACCATTATCTCGGTATTGTTCTTCGGAGGATACAATTACCCTGGTATGGCTTGGGCAACGGAACATTTAGGAATGAATATGGCCAACATTATTGGAATTGGAGCTTTATTTGTAAAATTATGCTTCTTCATCTTCTTCTTTATGTGGATTCGTTGGACCATTCCAAGATTTAGATACGATCAATTGATGCATTTAGGATGGAAAATTTTAATTCCACTTTCTATAGTGAACATCATTATTACAGGAATTTGCATTTTAGCTTTTAAATAGGAAAAAAGAAACTATGTCAACATCAATACAAAATATATCATTATCAGGCAGAAAAAAAGACGTTTCCAACAAGGAAATGACTTTTTTAGAGCGAATGTATCTGATAGCTATCGCAAAAGGGCTTTGGATTACCATCAAGCACTTTTTTAAGAAAAAAGCAACCATTCATTATCCTGAACAAGTACGTGCTTTCAGTCCGGTGTACCGCGGTCGTCATATGTTAAAACGCGACGAGCAAGGAAGAGAGAACTGTACCGCTTGTGGTTTATGCGCTTTGTCGTGTCCAGCAGAGGCCATCACGATGAAAGCTGCGGAACGCAAACCAGGAGAAGAACATTTGTACAGAGAAGAAAAATATGCTGAAATCTATGAAATCAACATGTTGCGTTGTATTTTCTGTGGATTGTGTGAAGAGGCTTGTCCAAAAGACGCCATCTACTTAACTATTTCAAAAGAATTAGTTCCTGCACAATACAACAGAGAGGATTTCATCTTTGGTAAAGATAAATTAGTGATGCCACTTGAAATGGCTATGGCAAATACTAAAAAACTTAATTAATTATGGCACCAGTACTTATTATATTTTACATTTTATCTGCCATAACATTGTCAACTGCATTTTTGACAATTTATAGTAAGAACCCAATTCACAGTGCCATTTATTTGGTCATTTGTTTCTTTTCGATAGCAGGACACTATTTGTTGTTCAACGCTCAGTTCCTTGCCATTGTTCACGTTATTGTATATGCAGGAGCCATTATGGTTCTCTTCCTGTTTACGATTATGTTGATGAACCTCAATAAAGAAGACGAAGTGCACAAACCGCGTATCACGCGTTTAGGTGCAATCACGGTTTTTGTATTGTTGAGTGCCGCATTAGTAATGATCTTTATGTATTCTAAACCATTTGATGGCGATTATCCAACAACTGGCGAAGATTTTCAATCTATAAAAAAATTAGGAACTGTTTTATTAGATGATAAAGATGGTTTTATGGTTCCTTTTGAATTTGCATCGGTATTGCTTTTAGTAGCAATGATTGGATCGGTGTTATTGTCTAAAAAAGAAAAACCAGGAAAATAATGGATAATATTTTAAATCAAATAGGTATTGAAAATTACCTTTTTCTTTCGGTATTACTTTTTTGTATCGGAGTGTTTGGAGTGTTGTACAGAAGAAACGCAATCATCGTTTTTATGTCGATTGAAATCATGTTAAATGCGGTAAACTTATTGTTTGTAGCATTTGCAACCTATCATCAAGATGCCAAAGGGGAAGTATTTGTATTTTTCTCTATGGCAGTGGCAGCCGCTGAAGTGGCAGTTGGTTTGGCCTTATTGGTTTCAGTCTTCCGTAACATTGGTTCGGTTGATATCTCAAATTTAAAAAACTTAAAAGGATAAGCCCTAATGGACAATAGTTTAGTTTTACTCTTATTATTAACCCCATTTGTTGGGTTCTTATTTAATGTTTTCTTCGGAAAGAGCGCAGGGAAAGCAATTTCTGGTGCTATTGGTACCGCTGCTATCGCAATTTCATTTGTGATGAGCGTGTATTTCTTTATGCAATTACAACAAACGGGGAAACCTATTTCCGTTAAATTGTTGGATTGGATTGAAATCGGAAAACTAAAAGTGGATTTAGGTATTTTATTAGATCAATTATCTTTGTTATGGTTGTTATTCGTAACAGGTATTGGATCATTAATTCACTTATATTCCATCAGCTATATGCACGACGATGAAAATATGCACAAGTTTTTTGCTTATTTGAATCTTTTCGTTTTCTTTATGATCACTTTGGTGGTGGGAAGCAATTTATTAGTAATGTTTATCGGATGGGAAGGCGTAGGTCTTTGTTCGTATTTACTAATTGGTTTCTGGTACAAAAACCAAGATTATAACGATGCTGCTAAAAAAGCTTTCATTATGAACCGTATTGGGGATTTAGGCTTTTTAGTTGGGATGTTTTTATTGGCCTTTAATTATGGCACTTTAAACTATCACGAATTAGCAACTGCTATTGGTGCATCTCATAGTACTACTACTTTATCTTTAGCGGCCTTGTGTTTGTTTATTGGTGCAACAGGTAAATCGGCTCAATTACCACTTTACACTTGGTTGCCTGATGCAATGGCAGGACCAACACCTGTTTCGGCTTTAATTCACGCTGCAACGATGGTAACCGCGGGTATCTTTATGATTACTCGTATGAACTTTATGTTTGATTTAGCTCCAGAAGTTCAAAATATCATCGCCATAGTTGGGGGAATTACGGCTTTAGTAGCTGCATCTATTGGATTATTGCAAAATGACATCAAAAAAGTATTGGCCTATTCAACCGTTTCTCAATTGGGATTAATGTTCCTTGCCTTGGGAATGGGTGCTTATAATGTAGCTGTATTTCACGTAATCACACACGCTTTCTTTAAAGCTTGTTTGTTCTTAGGTTCTGGATCTGTAATTCACGCTTTACACGGAGAACAAGATATGCGTAAAATGGGTGGCTTGCGCAAAGTAATGCCAATCACTTTTATCACGATGATGATTTCTACCTTAGCCATTGCGGGGATCTTTCCATTCGCTGGGTTCTGGTCAAAAGACGAAATCTTGATGGTAGCTTTTGAACACAACAAAGTATTGTGGATTATCGGTTCAGTAGCTTCTATTATGACTGCGTTCTATATGTTCCGTTTGATGTACTTGACATTCTTTAGAGAATTCAGAGGTACTGAAGAACAAAAACACCATTTACACGAAAGTCCAAGTTTGATTACTATCCCATTAATCATCTTAGCTGCTTTAGCTGCTGTGGGTGGAGCCATCAACTTGCCAGGAAGCACTTGGTTAAATCATTTCTTAGAGCCAATATTGGTAGGAAAACACGAAGAACACGCTTTAGGAAGTAACGAATATATGTTGATGGGAATTGCTTTAACAGGAGCCATCATTGGTATTGTTTGGGCTTACGCCAAATACATCAAACAAGGATTTGTTCCTCAAGAAGACGAGGCTATCACTGGTTTGAACAAAACTATTTACAATAAATATTACGTAGATGAAGTATATACTGCTATCATCGTAAATCCAATAAATGCTTTATCTAACTTCTTCCGTACTACATTAGAGCCTGCGCTTGGGAATGTAGTTTATGGTTTAGGAAGTATCGCAAACGGACTTGGAAATCAAGGTAAAAAGATACAAACAGGAAGTATTGGTCTGTATTTGTTTGCTTTTGTTATCGGTGTTTTAAGCATAATTATTTATTTATTTTTAGCTCAATAATTTTTAAAGATGAACGTATCACTTATATTACTTATACTTTTAATTGGTGCCTTGGCAACCTTTATATCTGGAGACAAATTCGCTTCTAAAATAGCTTTGTTCTTTAGTATACTCGCTTTAGGATGTACATCAGTTTTGGTAAATCACTTTTTAGGCGGAGTAAATATTAATTTAAACAATCCTTGGATTACACAACCTAATGTGTCCTTTGCTTTAAAAGGAGATGGTTTATCGTTGGCAATGGTGTTATTGACGGTTTGTTTAACTCCATTAATCATCTTGTCATCCTTTGGAAATGCATTTAACAAATCCAAAAACTTTTATGCGTTAATCTTGTTTATGGCCTTTGCCATGACAGGAACGTTTTTAGCCGTTGACGGTTTGTTGTATTATATCTTCTGGGAATTATCTTTAATCCCAATCTACTTTATCGCATTAGTATGGGGTAATGGAGATGCCGAAGAACGCAAAAAAGCAGTCGTTAAATTCTTTATCTATACCCTTGGAGGTTCCTTATTTATGTTAGTTGCTTTTGCGTATTTGTATACCAAAGCCAACAGCTTCTTATTAGCCGATTTGACAAAATTGGATTTGACTCCAACAGAGCAATTCTATATTTTCTTTGCTTTCTTCTTAGCCTATGCTATTAAAATTCCAATCATTCCTTTCCACACTTGGCAGGCAAAAGTGTATCAAAAAGCACCTACTGTTGGAACCATGTTGTTATCAGGGATAATGTTAAAAATGGGATTATACAGTGTGATCCGTTGGCAATTGCCAATTGCTCCATTAGCGGCTAAAACCTATATGCCTGTGCTATTAGGATTGAGCATTGCCGGAGTCATCTACGGTTCTATCGTAGCCTTACGTCAAAAAGATTTAAAGAAATTATTAGCCTATTCTTCTCTTGCTCACGTTGGACTTATCGCTGCGGGTTGTTATACCTTGACAGAGGCAGGTTTGAGTGGAGCCGTTTCACAAATGATTGCTCACGGTTTTGTTATCGTTGGTTTATTCTTTGCGGCGGAAGTAATCTTTAGAAGATTTGAAACTTACAAAATTGACGAGATGGGCGGTATTCGTTCGCAAGCCTCTAAATTCACTTCTATGTTTATGATTTTGGTATTGGCTTCTGTTGCCTTACCAGGAACGTTTAACTTTATTGGAGAATTTACAGTATTGTACAGTTTATCTCAAGTGAATATTGCTTTTGCTGTATTAGGTGGAACGACCATCATTTTAGGAGCGTATTATATGCTTAAAATGTTCCAAAACGTGATGTTAGGTGAAACCAATACCAAAGTATTTGCAGAGGTTACTGCTTCTGAAGCGGTAGTATTTGTAATCATCATTGCCTTTTTGTTATTCTACGGATTGTATCCAAAACCGATAGTAGACTTGGTAACGCCAAGTGTCAAAGAAATTTTGATGCAAATCAACAGATAATTGCATTTTACAAAACCTTAGAATAGTTTTAAAATAATAAAAACAAGAAAAAACAGTACCTACGGACAGCCTACGATTCCATCAGCTCTCCTAAATACTAAACCAATAAAACAATGAATACATTAATTGCAATATCAGCCCTTGGTGTTTTTTGCCTTATCGCTGAAATCTTTAATTTAAGAAAAGCTCTTGTTCCGGTAACCATCTTAGGATTGTTGGCCATTTTAGGAACAACCCTTAATCTTTGGTCTTTTGGAGGAGTAGCCGATACAAAGTATGCCAATATGATTGCAGTAGATAAATTTTCTTCTGCCTTTTCATCGCTATTCATTGTGCTTACTATTTTCTTAGTAGCCTTATGCCAAGACGTGTACAAAGAGCAACAAAGTAAAATCTCAGATTTTATCGCAATCAAAATATTTCTATTGGCAGGTGCCGTAGCTATGGTATCCTTCGCTAATTTATCGATGTATTTCTTAGGAATCGAAACCTTATCTATTTCATTATACATCTTAGCAGGAAGCAGCCGTTTGGACATTCGCAGTAATGAAGCCGGTATGAAATACTTCTTATTAGGATCATTTGCATCAGGGATTATCCTGTTCGGAATTTGCTTGATTTATGGTGCATTAGGAACATTTGATTTAAAAGAAATAACAGAATGGTCAGGAGCTGCCGATTTAGCCATTTGGTTGCCAATTGGGGTTTCATTAATTACCATTGGAATGTTGTTCAAAGTAGCGGCGGTACCTTTTCATTTTTGGGCACCGGACGTATATGAAGGAGCTCCAACATTAGTAACTGCAACAATGAGTACTTTGGCTAAAGTGGTGGCATTTGCAACACTTTACAAATTATTATTGGCTTTAAACTTATTCCCATCTATCCCTTTCCAAAACATTATTGTAGTAGTTTCAATCGCTTCAATGACGGTAGGTAACATTATGGCATTACGACAAAACAACGTAAAGCGTATGTTAGCCTTTTCAGGGATTTCACACGCAGGATTTATGTTGATGGCTATCTTAAGCTTAACCGATTCCATGGGATCGTTATTTTACTATACCGTTGCTTATGCTTTAGCGGGTATTGCTGCATTTGCAGTGATTGCTATCGTTACCAAAGGAAAAGACAATCAAGATGTAATCAACTTTAACGGTTTGGGTAAAACCAATCCAATATTAGCGGCAGTATTAACTGCAGCCTTATTATCTATGGCGGGTATTCCAGTATTCTCGGGATTCTTCGCTAAGTTTATGTTGTTCACACAAACCATCAAAGCAGGTTATTTAGTAGTAGTAATTGCTGGGGTAATCAACTCTATCATCAGTGTAGGTTATTATTTCAAATTGATTTTAGCGATGTACACTAAAGAAGCCACAGAAGAAAAACAACCAACACCTATTGTATATTATATTGTAGGAATCACAGCTATAGTTCTTAATATCTTGGCGGGATTATACCCATCCGTAGTATTGAACTTAATCAAATAATAGTTCATCTTTATTTTTAGAAGAAGGTTCAGCTTTATGTTGAACCTTTTTTTATGCTTTTTATTTATTTAAAATAAAATGAAAATCGCGCTACCACAATAAGTATTTTGGAACAATCAAATGAAGCCTTTTAACTTCCAAAGTTTATTTTAGCAACACTTAAGTAGACCTTGGAAACACTTAAGTAAGTTTTAGAACGACCAAAGTAGACCTAGCCACTACTAAAGTAGACCGAGCCACTACCCAAGTAGACCGAGCCACTACTAAAGTAGACCGAGCCACTACCCAAGTAGACTAAGCCACTACCCAAGTAGACCGAGCCACTACCCAAGTATACTGAGCCACTACTAAAGTAGACTGAGCCACTACCAAAGTAGACTGAGCTACTACTAAAGTAGACCGAGCCAGTACCCAAGTAGACTGAGCTACTACCTAAGTAGACCGAGCCACTACTCAAGTAGACTGAGTCACTACTTCAAAAAGCTTTTCAATAACGTATGACTATTTTATAAAAAAAAATTAGGCTTATTTAAAAAGTAAATAAGCCTAATTTCTATAGTAATGTGTATAAATTTAAAAAGAGTAAGTTTCGAACCTAGAACCTAGAACCTAAAAACTTACAACAAAAATAACTAAACAGCAGCAGCGTAACGTCGAGCTACTTCATCCCAATTGATTACATTGAAAAAAGCTTCAATATAATCAGGACGACGGTTTTGGTAGTGTAAATAATAAGCGTGTTCCCAAACGTCCATCGCAAGGATTGGAGTTCCTCCACAACCAACACCTGGCATCAGCGTGTTGTCTTGGTTTGGAGTACCACAAACTTCAAGTTTGCCATCTTTTACACAAAGCCAAGCCCATCCTGAACCAAATTGAGTAGCTCCTGCTTTTGCGAAAGCTGCTTTGAAATCGTCAAAAGAACCGAAGTCTTTTTCGATAGCTGTTAATAAATCTCCTGTTGGTAATCCGCCACCGTTTGGTGACATTACAGTCCAGAATAAGTTGTGGTTGTAAAAACCACCACCGTTGTTTCTGATAGCTGCTTTAGATAAATCTAAGTTTTTAAGAATCTCTTCGATCGATTTTCCTTCTAATTCTGTTCCAGCAATAGCTGCATTCAAATTAGTGGTGTAAGCATTATGATGTTTTGAATGGTGGATTTCCATTGTTCTAGCATCAATATGTGGTTCTAATGCATCGTATGCATAAGGTAATTGAGGTAATTCAAAGGCCATAATATTTTTATTTAAGTTGTTACTAAATTGAATCCAAATTTATACATTTAACTTTGTAAATGAAAATAGTATTTCCCAATTAACATATAATTAGAATCGATAGCAATAAATCATGGAATTTAATCTTCAACCTACTTTCTTGCAGAATGAATTAATAGAGTTGTTTCCTCTTCAGGAATCTGATTTTGAGGCTTTATATGCCGTGGCTGCTGATCCCCTCGTTTGGGAACAACATCCCAATCCCCTGCGCTATCAGAGGGAAGTGTTTTTAACTTTTTTCGAAGGTGCAATAGCCTCCAAAGGGGCTTTTTTGGTTAGAGATGTAAAAACAAATGAAGTGGTGGGAAGTAGTCGTTACTATGATTATCATCCCGAAAGCAATTCAATAACGATAGGGTATACCTTTGTTGGTATAGCCTATTGGGGCAAAGGCTACAATCGAGCATTGAAAAAAATGATGTTGGAGTATGCTTTTCAATATGTGGATATGGTCCACTTTCATATTGGAGCACAAAACCTGCGTTCGCAAATAGCGATTGGAAGAATTGGGGCTGTTAAAATTGACGAAATTGAAGTAACCTATCACGGAGAAGAACCAAAATTGAATTACATTTATCAAATTAAAAAAGAAGACTATTCTTTGTAAAGGGTTCTTAACTTCCAAACAAAATAGTAAACCATCCTTAAAAGGTTCCGTATGATGAACAAAGCTGCCTTTTCGATCTATGATGCCTCCGCAGGTTCGGGGAAAACCTATACTTTGGTCAAAGAATATTTAAAGATTATTCTTTTATCCAAAAAACCCGATGCCTACCGAAATATACTAGCGATTACCTTTACCAATAAAGCGGTACACGAAATGAAAAGCCGTGTGGTGGAAAGTCTCTCGCAATTTGCTAAAGAACAACCTTCGGATAAGGCGATGCAATTGATGCAAGACATCAATACTGAAACTGGTTTGAGTGTTGCCACAATTACAGCTAAAGCCAAAAACATCATTAAGAATTTGATTCATAATTATGCGGCTTTTGATATCTCTACCATTGATAAGTTTACCCATAAGGTAATTCGCGCTTTTGCGCACGATTTGAATTTGCCGATTACCTTTGAAGTTTCCTTGGATACCGAAAGCTTGTTGACCGAAGCCGTGGATGCCATTATTGCACAAGCAGGCGAGGACGAAGTACTGACCAAGCTCCTAGTGGATTTCACGATGGAAAAGACCGATGATGATAAGAGCTGGGATGTGTCCCGCGATATTATGGATACAGGCCGATTGATTTTAAATGAAAATAATAGAGAGGAGATTTCGCATTTTAA
>CANCJZ010000071.1 GCA_947378465.1 Flavobacteriaceae bacterium | reverse complement strand
CCCTCAGGGATGGCATACATCACCAGCTATATTTACGATAGATATTCACGTCTCGAACCCACGCAGGGTTTAAACCCCTGCGTGGGTTGGAAAAAACAAAACAACAATTAGAATTCGGTTACCACTAATCAGTGAAGTTCAAAGCCAGGCTATTACCCAATTTGAAATCCCCGTAGTAGCGAAATATCGGTAGCAAATACCAAAGACAAGGAATTCCTTAAGGATGACATATTGTTAAGATTCATAACCAAGTTAGCATTTCAAATCTCGAACCTATTAAATGTGAATACAAACAGTTTTTGAAAAACACACAATTTCTACATTTCAATACCAAGAATCGTCTTTTTCAAAACTTGTATTGTATGTTGCGAATCTTGCACCGTAAGTTGCGAAACTTCTACCGTAAGTTCCGAAACTTGTACCGTAAGTTGCGAATCTTGTATCGTAAGTTGCGAATCTTGCACCGTAAGTTGCGAAACTTGTATCGTAGGTTCCGAATCTTGCATCGTAGGTTGCGAAACTTGTACCGTAAGTTGCGAAACTTGTACCGTAAGTTGCGAAACTTGTATCGTAAGTTGCGAAACTTGTACCGTAAGTCCCGAATCTTGTAACGTCTTTCACAAAACTTGCAACGTCACTTTGAGAACTTGCAAAACTTTAACACAGTTACAGTCTTCTTTGCTATTTCTTATGTGTATACAGTAACATTGATAGCCTACAAAGTAATGTTCATAGGGAACTATTTTGGTAAAATGCAGTGCTCAACTATTTCCGTGATCTGTTTTCAGCGATCGGTATTCAGATCTTAGTTTTCAATGGTCAGTAACCAGTAAAATGTATTCAGTCATCAGAATTCACTTTCTAATCAATCTGTACATTGGAATTTGGAATTTAATAGTTGGAATTTAGAATTTAATAATTGGAATTTGGAATTTAATAATTGGAATTTGTTAAAAACTATTCACTTTTGCCTACCGCCTAAAGCCTATTGCCTAAAACAATTGCCTAATGCCTAAAACCATTGCCTAATGCCTAAAAAAAATCCCCTCTTATACAAGAAGGGATTTAAAATTATTTTGCAATATTCACGGCTCGAGTTTCTCGAATCACCGTAATTTTCACTTGACCAGGGTAGGTCATTTCAGTTTGTATTTTTTGTGAAATGTCAAAAGATAAGTTAGCGGCCATATCATCGCTTACTTTTTCACTTTCTACAATAACACGTAATTCTCTACCAGCTTGAATAGCATAGGCATTTTTAACTCCATTGAATCCAAAGGCGATATCTTCAAGGTCTTTCAAACGTTGGATGTATGAATCCAATACTTGACGACGTGCTCCTGGACGTGCTCCTGAAATAGCATCACAAACTTGGATAATCGGTGAAATAAGATATTTCATCTCTACCTCGTCGTGGTGGGCTCCAATAGCATTGCATACTTCTTCTTTTTCACCATATTTCTCAGCCCATTGCATTCCTAATAAAGCGTGAGGAAGGTCGCTTTCTGTATCCGGCACTTTACCAATATCGTGAAGTAATCCGGCACGTTTCGCTAATTTCACATTCAATCCTAATTCAGCAGCCATGATTCCACAAAGTTTGGCAACTTCTCTAGAGTGTTGAAGTAAATTTTGTCCATACGAGGAACGGTATTTCATTCTACCTACAATTTTAATCAATTCAGGGTGTAATCCGTGAATTCCTAAATCGATAACCGTACGTTTACCCACTTCAATGATCTCATCATCGATTTGTTTAGCAGTTTTAGCAACCACTTCTTCAATACGTGCTGGGTGAATACGTCCGTCTGTAACTAATTTGTGTAAAGACAAACGCGCAATCTCTCTACGAACAGGGTCAAAACACGAAAGGATAATCGCTTCAGGAGTATCATCCACAATGATTTCAACACCTGTTGCAGCTTCAAGGGCACGGATATTTCTACCCTCACGTCCAATGATTCTTCCTTTCACATCATCTGATTCAATGTTAAACACCGATACACAGTTTTCCACTGCTTCTTCAGTACCCACACGTTGAATAGTGTTGATGATGATTTTTTTAGCTTCTTGTTGCGCTGTCAACTTCGCTTCTTCAATAGTGTCTTGAATGTGCGACATTGCTTTGGTTTTCGCTTCAGCTTTTAAGCTTTCAACTAATTGTTCTTTTGCTTCGTCAGCAGATAAACCTGAAATAACTTCCAATTGCTCTACTTGGCTTTTGTGAAGTTTTTCTAATTCGTTTTGTTTTTTGTCAAGCAATTCTAATTTGCTTTGGTATTCTTTAGTTTTAGCTTCAAAGTCATCGTTGACTTTTTTTGCCTTAGCCAATTCGCTGGAAACTTGTGATTCTTTATCTCTTGTTCTTTTTTCAGCTTCGGCAATTTTTTTATCCTTGTTGAGAATTTCTTTCTCGTGTTCTGATTTCAGTTCAAGGAATTTTTCTTTAGCCTGAAGTAATTTGTCCTTTTTGATATTTTCGGCGTCAATGTTCGCATCTTTAAGGATAGATGTAGCTTCTTTTTTCGCGTTTTTTATCATGTTGGACACGTTGTTTTTTTCAAGGTATTTGGCAATTCCAAATCCTCCACCGATTCCCGCTAAAACTCCAATAATAATAATTAATAATGTCATGTTTGTAAAAATTTATATATAAAAAAAGCCCACATTAATTGCTTGAATAAACTCGTAAGGACAAGTTTTGAGCTAACTCGTTGTTCAAGTTTTCACGTACAAGCGTGACATACTATAGTAACGAAGATTCACTCATTTTAATTTGTTAGTGTTGAGTTTACCAATAATGAACTAATGTAGGCAGTATTTTTAGTTAATGTAAAAGAACGTTTATTTTGAGAGGTATTGCTCTAGTAAATTATTAATTTTAGTTAGTTTGTCAATTGTTTCTGTTCCGTCAATTGCGTTATCCAATTGTTTTTGCTCCAACTGTGATGCAAATTGTAAGGCGCACATTGCCAAAACATCTTGTTTATCCCTAACCGCGTAATTTTCCTCGAATTGCTTGATCATTGCCTCAATCTTTTTGGAAGCACTTCGCAGTCCTTCCTCTTGCGACATGTCTACCGTTAATGGGTACACTCTGTCTGCGATTGATATTTTAATTTTAAGCTTTTCGTCCATATTATTAATCAGATAACTGTGCAATACAGTAGTCAATTTCGCGAATTAATGCATTTATTTTAAGCTTGGTATCTCTTTTGTAATCGTCACTGCCCAATAATGAATTCGCTACTTTGAGTGTTTCGTAATCGCTCTTAACGCCTTCAAATGCTTTAGATTGATGCTGTAAAGCAATCGCAGTTTTGTTTAATTCTTCTTGTAAAAATAGATTCTTGTCTTCTAAACTTTTTATTTTAATAAAAAGTTTTTCGATTCTATTTTCAAGAGTATCAATTATTTCTGCAATTTCACTCATGTATAACTTTATTCATTACTTAATCTTACAAATTTATAATTCCTAAACTATAAAAAGCAATATTTTGTTAAAAAAAATAGATTTATTTTTATTTTTTATTCTAATATTTTGTTTAGTAGTGGTTTACTTGACTAATTTCTCTTTTTATTCCTTTATTCTTTAGGTTATTTGTAATTTAGCCGAAAATACTTTTACATGAAATTCTTGCCCTATTTACTGTTGTTTTCCTTCTTAACTGTTGCCCAAGAAAGGTATCCAAAAGATTATTTCCGCCTGCCTTTGGATATTCCTACTCAGTTGTCTGGTAATTATGGTGAATTGCGTCCGAACCATTTCCATGCGGGATTTGATTTTAAAACCAATCAAAAAGAAGGCTTAGAGGTTCATGCTGCCGCGGAGGGTTATGTTTCACGTATTAAAATTGCAACGAATGGCTATGGAAAGGCTATTTATATTACCCATCCCAATGGTTTCACTACTGTTTATGGACATCTTCAAAAAGCTGTGGGTAAAATCCAAGCTAAAATAATCAGTTTGCAATACGCTGAAAAGTCTTACGAGGTGGAAGCCTATCTTAAACCGGATGAACTTCCAATTACCAAAGGGGAGTTGATCGCCTTATCTGGGAATACAGGAGGTTCCGAAGGTCCACATTTGCATTTTGAAATCCGAGATAGCAAAACCGAAAAGATTATCAATCCTTTACTGTTTGGTATTCCTTTAAATGACACCAAAAAACCTACTATTTCTAATTTATACGTCTATCCAGTAGATACTACTTCGGTGGTGAATGGCTGTCGTCAGGCCTTTGCCTTAAGCTTGACCTTACAAGAGGACGGTAGCTATTTGTCTGAGAAAATAATCGGTAAAGGAAAGATCGGTTTAGGGATCAATAGTTATGATCGCGATGATGTGTCCTATAATAATAACGGCGATTATAATGTGGATTTATTTGCTAATGGAACGCCTATTTTTGGCTATAAGTTTGATGAAATGGCTTTTGATGAAGCGCGCTATGTCAATGCACTTATCGATTATGAACGTTATAAAAAAACCAGAATGCGCGTGCAAAAGCTTTTTGAACGCAAACCATATAACTGGAGTAATATCAAATCCAACGGCAACGGTGGGGTAGTGACTGTTGAACCTGGTTTGGTTAAAATGCTCAAATTGGAAGTTTCTGATTATAGTCAAAATAAAACCATTGTATTTGTACCCGTTCATTATTCCCCTAAGCCAGCTACTGTAGGCGAATTGCCTAAAAAGACTAAGTATTTAGTAAAAGCTAAAACCGATGCTAATTTTGAAAAAGATAATGTGTCAGTGTTTTTTCCCGCCGGAACTTTTTATGATGACTTTTATTTGAACTTTGAAGTGAAAAATTCATTGCTGACCTTGCACGAAGATATTGTTCCTGCACACAGTAATTTTACAATCTCCTTTGAACAAGTGAAAGGCAGTCCAGAAGACTTAAAAAAGATGTTTATTGCCTCCGTTAATGAAAAAAAGTTGAGCTACCTTACAACAAAAGTAGAGGGTAGTACGTTATCTTGTAGGACTAAAACTTTGGGTAAATTCACTATTGCCAAAGATACGATTCCACCTAAAGTGAGTAATGCAAAAAAAATAGAAGGGCAATGGATCAGCGATAAAAAAAGCCTTCAATTGATTCTTTCCGATGATTTTTCAGGGATTAAAAGCTATAATGCCTACTTAAATGACCATTGGGTGTTGTTCGAATACGAGCCTAAAACACATAAAATAACCCATGATTTCATTGATGAGTATGTCAATGAAGGAGAAAATAAATTGAAAATAGTAGTTAGTGATAATGTAGGAAATTCTACTATCTTTGAAACTCAATTTTATAGAAGCAAAAACAAATAAATTTTGAAAGCACAAATCAAACTCTTTACTTCCCTTTTCGTATTACTATCCTTCTTTTCGTTTGCACAAACTGCTAAAGTAGCGGGGGTGGTAATGGATGAAAATAAAGAACCTGTTGAAGGGGTAACAGTAAGTTATCAAAAGAAATCAGTAATCACCAATTCAAAAGGACTTTATGCATTAGAAGTGCCTTCGAATCAAAAAGTAGTGATTGTGTTTTCACATACGAGTTTGAAGAATGTTACTGCGACTTTAATCTTGAAACCGGGGGAGCAATACCTATTTAGCCCCGTGATGAACGGCAGCACTGAGCAATTGAACGAGGTGGTGATTACCAGCGACCGAAAACGTATTCAAGGGATTACTAATGTTGACCCTGAAATAATTCGCAAAACACCAGGAGTGATGCCTGGAATTGAAAATATTTTAAAGACTTTTGGTTCTACTTCAGGAACTACGGAAGGGTCTGAATATTCCGCGCGTGGTGGAAATTACGATGAAAATTTAGTCTATGTAAATGATGTAGAGATTTACCGCCCCTTCCTTATCCGTTCCGGACAGCAGGAAGGACTGAGCTTTACTAATACTGATTTGGTGCAAAATGTAGAATTCTCGGCAGGAGGTTTTCAAGCCAAATACGGCGATAAAATGTCCTCAGTGTTGGATATCACCTACCGTAAGCCTAAAAATTTTGGAGCTTCCTTGAATGCGAGTTTGCTTGGAGGAAGTATCTCAATGGAAGATGTTTCCAAAAATAAAAAATGGTCCTATCTGACCGGTGTGCGGTACCGAAATAACTCCTTGTTAGTTAAAAGTCAGCAAACACAAACAAATTATCACCCTTCCTTTGCCGATGTGCAAATGAATGTTAATTACAATGCTTCGGAGCGTTGGCAATGGAGTTTTTTGGGAAATATAGCTCAAAACAATTACAACTATCAGCCGTTAACGCGTCAAACTAATTTTGGAACTTTGAGCGACCCTATTGCGCTTCAAATATTTTATGAAGGTCAGGAGAAAGATAAATATCAAACCTATTTTGGTTCAATGAAATCAACTTTTTTAGCAAGCAAACAAAGTACATATAAATTTATCGCCTCAGCCTATCACACTCAAGAACAAGAACATTACGATATTGATGCTTCCTATTATTTAGGAGAAGTAGATACGAATATTGGTTCGGATACTTTTGGGAATGTGACGTACAGTCGTGGTATTGGTTCGCAATTGAATCACGCTCGTAATGATTTGGATGCCTTTATTGCTAATGCCGAAGTGAAAGGAACACATTTTAGTTTGAATAAAAAACATCAAATAGACTGGGGATTGAAATATACTCACGAAAGTATTCGCGATCGAATAGTGGAATGGGAAGCGATTGATTCGGCTGGTTTTTCTATTCATCCTCCTGTGGTTGACTTACCGCATAACGATCAACCATACACTCCTTATTTGGGTCCCTTGACGCCTTATCAAAATGTAAGAGCTTTAAACTTTGTCAATGTGAATCGTTTTTCGGCTTACAGTCAATGGAATACTAAATTGGAAGTAGGGGAGCATAAATTATGGATAAACGCTGGTTTGAGAGCTCAAAATTGGATTGTATCAGGTGATAATATTGCCACTTCGAAAGATCAAATGGTAGTAAGTCCTCGAGCGCAGTTTAGTTTCAAGCCCAATTGGGAGAAGAATGTCCTCTTTCGATTTTCCACAGGATTGTATTACCAACCGCCTTCGTACCGTGAAATGCGCGATGCTAGTGGAGTGGTCAATCCAAACTTAAAAGCACAAAAATCAATACATTTTGTAGCCGGAATGGATTATAATTTCAAAATGTGGAACCGCCCATTCAAGTTTGTGTCGGAAGCTTTTTATAAAGACATGACGGACGTCAACACCTATACTATCGATAACGTCCGAATCCGATATAGAGCTAATAATGATGCGGTTGCTTATGCCTATGGATTTGATTGCCGATTGAATGGGGAGTTTGTTCCTGGAACTGAGTCGTGGTTTACTTTTGGTTATTTGAAAACGGAGGAAAATCAAGATGGGCGTGGGTATATTGCTCGTCCTACGGATCAAAGACTTAAGTTTGGTATTCTTTTTCAGGATTATATGCCTAACATTCCTAACGTAAAGTTGTATTTGAACTTGACTTACAATACGGGACTACCTGGTGGATCGCCTTCCTATGCTGATGCGTATCAATACCAAAGTCGTTTGAGAGATTACCGTCGTGCGGATGTTGGATTTTCGTATTTATTTACGGAAAAAAATAACGAGCGTCCGGATGGACATTGGTTGAAAAAGTTCAAAGACCTCTCTTTAGGGTTGGAAATTTTCAATTTGTTCAATAATCAAAATGCAATTACCAATACTTGGGTTCGTGATGCTTATACCAAAAGTCAATACGGGATTCCGAATTATATGACCACTAGAGTTTTTAATATTAAATTGACTGCTCGATTGTAAATTTTATTAAATTTGAAAAAAAAAGTATGTCAAAATATATCTGCATCCTAGCTCTTTCACTTTCGTTATTGAGTTGTAAAAACGAAAAAGGCGAAACACCTAAAGTAAGATACGATAATAGTGCTAAAGAAAAGCCTGTTGAAAAGGTGGACGATACTCCTATTAAAGTTGCGGATTTGCCTATTAATTTTTCGGGTACCAATTATTTAATTCATCCAGTGGGTGATTTGAATATTTATGGTAGAGAAAAAGCGCCAACTGATAGCGCGTTAGGAACTGAAGCTGAACAAAGTTTTAAGGTTTCAAATAATAATGATAATGAATTGACAGGTTATCTTCAGAATTTGAAATTTCAAGAAGTAGGCTCCGATTCGATAAGAGCACTGACTACAAAACCAATCCTTATTGAAACGGTTACTTATTTAAAATCCGTTGCGGATAAATCCAAAAAACATTTTATTGTTTATACCTTATCAGATGCTGATACCAATAAAGATGGTAAGGTGGATAATAACGACATCAAAACCTTATATCTCTCGGATATTAGCGGCAACAACTTTATCAAATTATCTGCTGACTTTCAAGAGTTGATTGATTGGAGTTTGATTGAATCAAAATCCAGAATCTATTTTAGAGTGATTGAAGATATTAATAAGAATGGCGCTTTTGATAAAGAAGATAAGGTGCATTATCACTATTTGGACTTATTAGCCAAGGAACTTAAAGTACAAGAGTATAATCCAGTGAATTAGTTTTAAGAAGTTAGAAGCAAGAAGCAAGATATTGCGTCTCTTAAAACGGGTGTTTGATTTTGATAAAAAGTGAATTAACTCTATACTATAGTATTTTTCTCCATACAATATTTTTTTGTTTATTTCCTATCGGAAGTTGTCTCCTTCCCATCAGATGACGTCTCTATCCAATAGATTTTGTATTATACCTTGGGAGTTGTTATTTGATTGTATAAAAAGGATGGCTTTTGTTTTTTTTTAAAGGTAATAGCAAACATTACGCAAAGTAACCACATCGGCTTATTGCCTAAAGCCTACTGCCTGATAAGAACAATTGTTGTATTTATCTTAAATTTTCTTATGAATGCGGATTTGGGCGAGGGATGTAAGCGATATCCTTTTCCTTTTTTCTTTAAAAAGGAAAAGATATAGCGGACAGTCCGGCCCGTAGGGCGCCCCATAAAAAAATATGCTGTAATTGAATGAATTTCTTTGTATTTAGGAGTGTAGGATAATGGGGTTATTGTTGTTTGTGAGGAATAAAAAAAACCATCTACTAGAGATGGTCTTTATGTATTTTTGTGATCTTATTTTAATTACTCAAAGCTCTGAAGGGTCACTAAATTAGAGTAGGTGCCGTTAAGGGCTAATAATTCTAAATGAGTGCCTTGTTCTACGATTTCGCCTTTTTTCATTACTATAATGTTGTCCGCTTTTTGAATGGTAGACAAGCGGTGTGCAATTACTATTGAAGTTCTGTTTTGCATCATGTTTTCCAAGGCAATTTGAACGTGTTTCTCGCTTTCTGTGTCCAAGGCCGAAGTAGCTTCGTCAAGAATCATAATAGGAGGGTTTTTTAATACCGCTCTCGCAATAGATAATCGTTGTTTTTGTCCACCTGATAGTTTGTTTCCTGAGTCTCCAATATTGGTTTCTATGCCGTTTGGTAAGTCTTTGACAAACTCATAGGCATTGGCTACTTTAAGGGCTTCGATGATTTCCTCATCGGTTGCGCCTTCTTTACCAATCAAAATGTTGTTTTTAATGGTATCGTTGAACAGGATAGAATCTTGAGTTACGAGTCCAATCATTCCTCTTAGAGAATTCATGGTCATGTCCTTGATGTCTATTTCATCAATTTTGATGCTTCCTTCTTGTACGTCGTAAAAACGAGTCAATAGGTTGGCAATCGTACTTTTTCCACTACCAGATTGTCCTACTAAAGCAACGGTTTTGCCTTTAGGAACATTGATGGAGAAGTTTTTAAGGACGTTTTCATCTTCGTATTTGAAGCTGATATTGTTAAGGGTGATTTTGTTGTCAAAACTTGATTTAACTATTGCATTAGGTTTGTCGGTTATGGCATTTTCCACTTCCAACACTTCAAATACACGTTGTGCTGCGGCTAATCCACTTTTGACTGAGTAATTGGCTTTAGAGATTGACTTGGCTGGAGTAAGGATGTTGTAAGCTAATCCCATATAAGCAAGGAATTGAGCGGCTTCAAATACCGGTTTTCCATTAGGTAATTGATCTACTAATACCATATTTCCACCAAACCATAGTAAGGTAGCGATTACGATAATCCCCATAAACTCACTGAATGGTGAAGCTAAGTTGTTTTTTCTTCCAATACTGTTCGAAAGTTTTAACAAACGCGTTACCGATTCATTGAATTTGTTTTTAAAATTCTTTTCAGCATTGTAGCTTTTTACCACTTTTAATCCAGACAAACTCTCTTCTACTATTGAAATCAAATACCCACCTTCGTATTGTATACGCTCGGATTTTGATTTCAAAGATTTTCCAATCAATGAAATGATATAACCTGAAATAGGAATGAATATGAATACAAACAACGTTAGTTTCACACTGATGGCAAACATAGCGCCTATGGTAAATAGGATTGTCATAGGCTCTTTAACAATCAATTCTAGTATAGAAAAGAATGAGTTTTGTACTTCACCTACGTCACCAAGCATACGCGCCATGATGTCTCCTTTTCTTTTTTCAGAATAATAGGAAACGGGTAGGTCGATGATTTTGTTGTACATAGTGTTCCGCAAATCTTTCAATACACCGTTTTTTAAATGCATCAAATGGTTAGATGCAAGATAATTGAAGAGATTTTTGAATAAAAAGGTAATAATGATGATGGATACTACAAGTAACAAAGCGTATTGTGCTCCTTTGGTGTTTTGAAGTTCCGTAATGTTGTAATAGAGATAATCTTTGCCGTATTTTGTGATGTTCCAAAAGTTAGTGTAAACAGGTTCTTTTGTTATCTTCTCTGATTTGTCAAACAACACTTGCATCATTGGAATTAAAGCAATGAAGGAAAGTGTGCTGAAAAGTGCATACAATATATTGTATATCACATTCCAAATCACATGAGTTTTATAAGGCTTTATAAAAGGAAATATTTTCTTTAAATTTTCGTCCATTAGTGCAACTGCATCGCAGCTATTATGTTTTTAATCTTTTCGTTTAATTGTTCTTCTACTTCTTTTGCGTTTTCAACCTGATCAAGAGGAGCGTTTACGCTAAAGTAGAATTTTATTTTTGGTTCTGTTCCACTTGGACGTGCACAAATTTTGGATCCTTCTTCCAAATAGTAAATCAATACGTTTGATTTTGGAATACTGATTGGTTCGATTTCGCCTGTGAACATATTTTTCGAAGTGGAGTTTTGATAGTCCTCAATACATACTACGCGTTGTCCGTCAATTTCTGAAACAGGGTTTTCTCTTAAATTCACCATCATTTGGTCGATTTCTTTCAAACCATCCATTCCTTTTTTAGTTAATGAAATCAAGTGTTCTTTGTAATATCCGTGGTCCACGTATAAATTCAATAGTTCTTGGTATAAAGTGCTTCCAGTAGCTTTGGCTTGGGCTGCGATTTCGCATACTAATAAGGTAGCACCCACGGCATCTTTATCTCTCACAGCATCGCCTACCATAAATCCAAAGCTCTCTTCACCACCACCAATGAATTTTTGATTCGGGAAGTCTTTGATGAATTTGGCAATCCATTTGAAACCGGTTAATCCTACTTTACACTCTACGCCATAAGCCGATGCTAATTCTAACATCATTGGAGTAGAAACAATAGTGGATCCGATGAATTGGTTACCGTCTATTTTGCCTGCGCGTTTCCATTGTTCCAATAAAAAGGCTGTCATAATTACCATGGTTTGATTACCATTAAGCAACATCATTTTGCCATTAGTATCGCGAACTGCGACTCCCAAACGATCAGAGTCGGGATCGGTACCAATAACAATGTCTCCGTTTAGTTTTTCGGCCAAAGCCAAAGCCATAGTCAGTGCTTCTGGCTCTTCAGGGTTTGGAGATTTTACCGTAGGAAAATCACCATTAGGTTCTGCTTGTTCGGGTACTATGTTTACATTAGTATAGCCTGCTTTTGCCAATACTCCAGGAATTGCTTTGATAGACGTTCCGTGAAGTGAGGTGTATACTATTTTTAAGTTTTCCTTAGCCGTTGCGGGAGTGTTGAAACTTGCATTCTTGATGGTTGAAGAAGCAAAAGCTTCATCAATAGCCGTGTCAATATATTCAATTAAGCTTTCGTTTGCTTCAAACTTGATTTCGCTATAGTTCAAAGCTTCGATTACTTGAATTATTTCAGAGTCTTGTGGGGGAACTAATTGTCCGCCATCTTGCCAATATACTTTGTATCCGTTGTATTCAGGTGGATTGTGTGAAGCGGTCAATACAATTCCTGCATGGCAGTTCAAATGTTTTAAGGCAAAAGACAATTCAGGAGTAGGACGCATATCCGAAAACAGATACACCTGAATTCCATTGGCAGAAAACACATCCGCTACAACTTTGGCTAAAGTGTCGCTATTGTGACGGCAATCAAAAGCAATAACTACTTTTAAAACTTCGTTAGGAAAGGCTTTTTTTAGATAGTCGGAGATTCCTTGAGTGTTTTTTCCTAAGGTATATTGATTGATTCGGTTGGTTCCCACGCCCATAACACCGCGCATTCCACCCGTTCCGAATTCTAAATTTTTATAAAAACTTTCTTCTAAGTTTTTTGGGTCAGAAGCGATCATTGTTTTGATCGTTGCTTGTGTTTGTTGGTCAAAAGTTGGAGTCAACCATTCGTTGGCTTTGTCTAATATGTTTTGTTCAATGTTCATAATATATGTTTTTTGAAATGGGATATTTCGAATTAGAACTTATAAGTTTACTTCACTCGCGATTTTATATCTTTCGGAGTGGGTATTGGAACGCAAAATGATTTCGCCTAAAAAACCAGCAAGGAACAATTG
>CANCJZ010000070.1 GCA_947378465.1 Flavobacteriaceae bacterium | reverse complement strand
CCTAAAATAGTTCTTAATTGAGGGATTGTTCTGTTGTGTCTATTTCATCTTATGAAATGGGATTCCGCGTGAGGGATTGCAGCGGAAATCCTTTTGTTTTTTTTCTTAAAAAAACAAAAGATTGCAGCGGAAAGCCCGACCCGCAGGGGCACGCACTCTTAAGGCAATAGGCATTAGGCAATAGGCAATAGGCCGTGGCGGTTACTTTGTGTATAAGTAGGCATTAGGCATTAGGCAATAGGACGTGGTGGTTACTTTGTGCATAAGTTGAGATGATTCTAGGCATTAGGCAATAGGCCGTGGTGGTTACTGGTTGTAGATTGTTGGCGAGAAATTATAGTTTTTTGTTTGTTCAGAATTGAAAATTGCCAATTGATAATTAGCATAGGTCGTAAGTAATAAAAGAGATTATTTGTAATGATTTGATTATTTGTAAAAAAATTACCCCAACGAATACGCAAAGTAACCACCACGGCCTATTGCCTAATGCCTATTGCCTATTGCCTAGAATTGCCTTTTTTAAAGGTAAAGAATGCAATAAGGGCGCTGATGAGCATCAGTATTCCTCCGAGGACGAATGGGGCGCCGGCGAATTGGAATGGGGCGTCTTTTTGGGTGAAATAATAGAAGAGGCTGGACATCATTGGGGGGCCGATGATTGTGGAGGCGCTCATTAGACTGGAAAGGGTGCCTTGTATTTCGCCTTGCTCTGTGGGATCGACTTTGCTTGAGATTACGGATTGCATAGCGGGACCTGCGATTCCTCCTAAACAATAGGGTATTAGGAAGACAAAGACCATCCAGCTTTGGGTGGCGGTGGCAAATAGAAATAAGCCTAGGGTGTATAATAATAATCCTATATAAATGGATTTTTCATTGCCGAGTTTGGGATTGATCCATCGTATTAAAACGCCTTGTACGAGTCCTACTAATAGTCCGATAACGCCTAGTGAGATTCCTACCATTCGTTCGTCCCAATGGAATTGGTACATGGTGAAATAACTCCAATTGCCTTGGATGGCATGGGAGGCGACATAGACTAAGAATAAAGAGATTAATAGTCCGTATAAGGATGGGTGTTTGCGGAGATTGATAAAGGCCCCGATGGGATTGGCGCGTTTGATGTTGAAGTTTCTTCTGTTTTCAGGAGCTAGGGATTCGGGTAGAATGAAATAGCCGTAAAGAAAATTGAGTCCGCAAAGGATGGCGGCGGCATAGAAGGGTACGCGGGAACCGTAATGCCCGAGTGATCCTCCAATTACGGGTCCGATGATGAAACCGAGTCCGAAGGCTGCTCCTATCATACCGAAGTTTTTGGCTCTGTTTTCAGGTGTGCTGACATCGGCAATATAAGCGGAAGCGGTGGTGATGCTGGCTCCTGTAAGTCCGGCGATGATTCGGCCTATGAATAGCCAAGTAATGGTTGGCGCAAATGCCAATAGTAAATAATCCATTGAAAAGGCAAATAGGGAAATCAGTATAACGGGGCGACGACCAAACTTGTCGCTCAGATTACCAATCAGTGGGGCACACATAAATTGTGTGATGGCATAGGCAAAGGTTAACCATCCTCCGTATTTGGCGGCTTGACTGATGTCGCCATGGATGAGTTCTTTGATTAACTTTGGGATTACAGGAATGATGATTCCCCAGCCTGTAATATCAATCAGCATCGTGATAAAGATAAAGCCTATCGCAGCGGATTTTTTGTTGCTTGCCATAAAACGTTGTTGGTTAGTTTAGCAAATAAACGAAAAATCCCGTTTAGTTTGCTAAACGGGATTTTAAATATTGATTAAGATTGTGATAATCTATTCCTATTTGTTTGTATTGTAGACTACAATTCCAAAGCTTTTTTAGGATTGTTGTTCATCAAGATTTCCACTGGGTTTTCCAATGCTTCTTTTACGGCTACTAAGAAACCAACAGACTCACGTCCGTCAATGATACGGTGATCGTAAGATAAGGCAACGAACATCACAGGAGCGATAACGATTTGACCATTTTTAACAATGGCTCTTTCCACTACATTGTGCATTCCAAGGATTCCTGATTGAGGAGGGTTGATGATTGGTGTTGACAACATACTTCCGAATACACCTCCATTAGAAATGGTGAATGTTCCTCCTGTCATTTCGTCTACAGTGATTTGCCCATCACGAGCACGTATCGCCAAACGTTTGATTTCCGCTTCTACTCCTCTGAATGATAAAGTTTCGGCATTTCTCATTACGGGTACCATTAGCCCTTTAGGACCAGATACTGCTACAGAGATATCACAGAAATCGTAAGAGATTTTCTCTTGACCGTCGATCATTGAGTTTACATCAGGGAATAATTGTAATGCTCTAGTTACTGCTTTAGTAAAGAATGACATAAATCCTAAACCAAGACCGTGTTTAGCTTTGAATTCTTCTTTGTATTGGTCGCGTAAGGCGTAGATTGCTGTCATATCCACTTCGTTGAAAGTAGTTAACATAGCCGTTTCGTTTTTAGCGGCTACTAAACGTTCTGCCACTTTACGACGCAACATGGACAACTTGGTTCTATCCGATCCACGAGTTCCTCCTGTTGGAGTTCCCATTGAAGGTACTGCATTCACCGCATCGTCTTTAGTGATACGACCGCCTTTACCTGTACCTACGATTTCAGTAGGTTGGATGTTTTTTTCCTCTAATATTTTGCGAGCTGCCGGAGATGGCGCTTGAGCTGCATAGGTTTTTTCAGCAACTGGAGCTGCTTTAGGAGCTTCGGCTTTAGGAGCTTCAGCCTTTGGCGCTTCTGCTTTTGCAGGAGCAGGAGCATCACCGCTTGGTTTGGCAGCGCTAGTATCAATCAAACACACTACAGCACCAACGGCAACAGCGTCGCCTTCTTCCGCTTTAAGAGTGATGATACCGCTTGCTTCAGCAGGCAATTCAAGAGTAGCTTTGTCCGAGTCAACCTCAGCGATAGCTTGATCTTTTTCAACATAATCGCCGTCTTTTACTAACCAAGTTGCGATTTCAACTTCTTTAATCGATTCTCCCGGTGAAGGGACTTTCATTTCTAAAATCATCTTTATATAACTTTATATGTTGTTTATTATAATTTATTGTCGTGTTCTTTAATAATTTGTTCGATTTGGAAATTAAGTTCAGGGATTTTATTTTTTAATATATCCCAAACAATTTCATAATCTACTCCTTGATAATGATGGATAATTTTATCTCTCATCTTGGCCATATCACTCCAAGGAATACTGTAATATTTTAATCTAAAATCGGCATTAACTTTTTTTGAAGCTTCACCAATAATTTCTAAACTTCTTGTAAAGGCTCTTTTCAAAATTTCATTCTCATAAAAATCCTCTTCTATCAAATGTCTAGAAGAAATTAATAAGAATTCACATTCTTTATTAATATGTCTTAAATATTGAATTTCATATTTCGACATATTCAACTTCCTTTAAGATATAAGGCCCAATAAATTCGCTTAAGCCCTTTTTGGAAACCACATCCACTTTAACCTCAGCAAAGAGTTTGTCCATAAAATCACAAAAGTCTAAAAAATTTGTGACAGATTTATTTTCCTTATCAAAATCGATTAATAAATCGAGATCACTATTTATGGTTTGCTCATTTCTGACATAAGAACCAAACAAACCGATTTGAATGATGCCCATTTTACGAATGGCCACTTTATTATTGGTGATGGTTTGCAATATGTCTGTTTTATTAAGCATTTCAAAATAAATTTACTATCGAAATATCTTCATCTATCTCTTCCTAATGAATTCCTTCTCCATTGCCAATTAATCTCCATTTGTTTAATTGTTCCTCAGTGCTTTTCTCAATCTTGGAAACCATTCTAAAGGTATTGACAACTCTCTCCTATCTCTAAAAACACAATCATTTTAGAATTTTCAAAAGCACTATTTATTGCCTTCTTCGATTTATTAATTATCTAAATAAATTCTTGTCAAAAACCATTCTGATTGCATCCGCATGACGTCTTCTATCACGAGTGCTGCTTCCCGCTGCAGGAGCTGCATAGGCTTTAAGCGAAGCTAAACGCCAAGGCACAAGGTCAAAATTCATCAACATAAAGCTGTAAGCCCCCATATTTTTAGGTTCTTCTTGAGCCCAAACATAGTCGTCTGCATTTGGATAACTTGCGATAATTTCTTTTAACTGATCGACAGGTAAAGGGAATAATTGCTCGATTCGAACCAAAGCTACGTCATTTCTTTCTGATTTTTCTCTTTCGGCAAGAATATCGTAATAGAATTTACCAGTACAGAAAACTAGTGTTTTTACTTTTTTCTTGTCAACAGTAGCATCGTCAATAGTTTCTTGGAATTGACCGTTGTATAAATCTTCTTGAGTAGAGACACATAAAGGGTGACGCAATAAACTTTTAGGAGAGAATACTACCAATGGTTTACGGAAATTTGTTTTCATTTGTCTTCTTAACAAATGATAGAAATTGGCAGGAGTAGTACAATCGGCTACGTACATATTGTGACGGGCACATAATTGTAAATAACGTTCCATTCTAGCGGAAGAGTGTTCAGCCCCTTGTCCTTCATAGCCGTGAGGCAATAAAAGTACAATCCCGTTTTGGTTGTTCCATTTGTCTTCCCCACAGGAGATGTATTGGTCCAACATAATTTGACAACCGTTAGAGAAATCCCCAAATTGAGCTTCCCAGATGGTTAATGTTTTTGGAGAGGCTAAGGCATAACCGTAGTCAAAGCCTAATACTCCATATTCAGAAAGTAAGGAGTTGTAGATTTGGAATCTACCTTTACTGTTTTTTAAAGTATCTAAAAGGATTACTTCTTCTTCGCTGTCTTCTACTTTTACTACCGCATGACGGTGAGAAAATGTTCCTCTTTCCACGTCTTGACCTGAGATACGGATATCGTATCCTTCATACAACAACGAACCGTAAGCTAAAGCTTCGGCAGTTCCCCAATCGATAGTATTGTTATCGTACATAGTACGACGGTCGGTAACGATTTTGGAGATTTTGTTGATGAATTTTTTATCAGATGGCAAAGTAGAAATGACTTCGATGATTTCGTCCATTTGTTTTTTGTCGAATTTGGTATCCACCTTTTTCAACATCACATCGTCAGAAACTTGAACATATCCGTTCCATTCGTCCTGCATAAAAGGTTTGATGATAGTCAAATCTTTTTTACGCGAAGCTTGAAGGTTTTCGTCAAGGCGTTCTTTGTAATCGTTTTCGATTTGGTTAATATAGGCTTGGTCTACAATACCATCGATGATTAATTTTTCAGAGTATATATCTCTCGGATTTTTGTGACGAGCTATAATTTTATATAAAACGGGTTGCGTAAAACGAGGTTCATCTCCTTCGTTGTGACCGTATTTTCTATACCCTAAAAGGTCAATAAATACATCGCGTCCGAATTGCATACGGAAGTCTAAAGCAAATAACATTGCGTGTACCACCGCTTCAGCATCGTCCGCATTAACGTGTAAAACTGGAGACAAAGTTACTTTAGCAACGTCAGTACAATAAGTAGAAGAACGAGCATCTTGATAGTTCGTCGTAAATCCGACTTGGTTGTTGATGACGATATGAATGGTACCACCAGTTTTGTAACCGTCTAACTGCGCCATTTGTACGATTTCATAAACAATTCCTTGTCCTGCCACAGCAGCATCCCCGTGAACGGCGATAGGCAATACTTTAGAGAAATCGTTAGGAAAATGGTGGTCCTGTTTGGCACGTGTAATCCCTTCAATAACGGCTCCAACCGTTTCCAAATGCGAAGGGTTAGGCGCTAAATTAAGGTTGATTTTTTTACCTGTTTGAGTGGTTCTTTCAGAAGTTAATCCTAAATGGTACTTCACATCCCCATCAAAATATTCTTTATCGTAGTCTTTACCGTCAAATTCAGAGAAAATGTCCTGAGTATTTTTACCGAAGATGTTTGCTAATACATTCAAACGACCACGGTGTGCCATTCCCATTACAAAGTGCTCCACTCCTTTTTCAGCTGCTGATTCAATCAAAGCATCTAAAGCAGGGATGATACTTTCCCCTCCTTCCAGAGAGAAACGTTTTTGACCTACGTATTTAGTGTGTAAAAAGTTTTCGAAAGATACTGCTTCGTTTAGCTTACCTAGAATGTGTTTCTTTTGGTTGGCATCGAACTTAGGCAGATTGTCGTTGATATTGATTCGGTTTTGAATCCACTGAATTACTTCAGGTTTTCTCATATACATGTATTCGATACCGATATGTTGGCAATACACATTTTTAAGATGAGCGATAATATCTTTAAGAGTTGAAGGTTGATGTCCTAATACTTTAGCAGCATCAAAAACGGTATTCAAATCGGCATCAGAAAGACCAAAATTCACCAAATCAAGGTTTGGCTCATAAGTTCTTCTATCGCGAACTGGATTGGTTTCAGTGAACAGGTGACCACGAGTGCGGTAAGCATCGATAAGCTTCAGAACATTAAATTCTTTTTGAAGTTTATCGGAAATTTGACTGTTATCAGAAGATGTTGTTGCGTAAGTAACAATTTGCTGCCCAAGATTTTCTTCATTATACGTTTGCATTCCAAAGTCAAAGCCTTGAAAAAAGGCTCTCCAGCTAGGTTCAACGCTATCTGGATTATGAGTATATTGTTCGTATAAATCGGCAAAAAATTGAGTATGAGCTGCGTTTAAAAAAGAAAACCTATCCATATTTTATATATAAGAATTCGTGTAGTTATAAAAAAATTTATGCAAAAGTAAAATAATTATAACAATGATTCAATGTTTTTGATACTTTTATATCGCTAATTAAGTATATATTAACAATGAAAAAGAATTCTGCAACAAAAGGATTGAAAGTATTGCTGTTTGTGTTATTGATGAGTTTGAATTATAGTGTTTTTGGGCAAGTAACCAAAACTGGGGTTAAAACGACAATTCCAGCACAGAAAAAGAGCTCAGATTTTTGGAATCATGTACAATTTGGAGGCGGAATTGGAGGCGGAATAGGGAATCAATATTCCAATCTTTATGTTGCTCCAAGTGCGATTTATAACTTCAACGCTTACTTTTCCGCTGGTACTGGACTACAGATGAGTTATGTTTCTTCAAAAGACCAGTATAACAATATGATTGTAGGGGGAAGTTTGATTGGATTGTTTAATCCTGCTGAGTTTATACAATTTTCAGTAGAATTAGAAGAACTGAATGTTAGTTCCACGAATCATTTGATTACAGGCACTGAGAAAACTAATTTTTGGAATACGGGATTGTTTTTAGGATTGGGATATCGAACAGAAAACGTAACTATTGGCGCAAAATACAATGTATTGTTTAATCCCGACAATAGAGTGTATACTACAGGATTGATGCCTTTTGTTAGGGTTTATTTTTAAACAAAAACTTTTTTAATTATGAAATCATTTAAATCAAAAGTAGATTGGTGGTTAGTTGTATTACTAGTGCTTGTTTTTGGTTACCCTATCTACGACGGAATTGTTTCAAAAACCTATGGATTATCAATAGTGTTTAGTGGGATATTGATTGTTATTTTCTATTTAGCTCGAACACTTGAATACCGAATTGAGGGAGAATTGTTGAGTGTTTGGGGATCAAAAATAGAAATCAAATCTATTAAAAAGATTTATCGAACCAATATAATTCTTAGTGCTCCTGCATTGAGTTTGGATCGTATAGGGATAGTTTATAACAAATACGACGAGTTGTTTATTTCCCCTAAAAACCGAAAAGAATTTATTGAAGAGTTGAAGAAAATAAATGATCGTATTGAGGTGGTGGAGTAATGTAATTATGAATTGTGAATTATGAATTATTATTGGAGTAGAATGGATTGTGTTTTAGCTTTGTGGTGATTTTACACTAATTCAGAATCTATAAAAAGGAACTCGGATTATTTTTAGGGAGGGTTTTTACAGTAAGTTATCGCGAAACAATTGGAATTTAATAAACCACATAGAGTTCACATAGGTTTGCGTACACTATTCTTATTTAATATCACGTTTAATATCACGCCAAGGCGCGAAGGCGCAAAGCTGTTGGGGAATTTCTTTGAATCTTTGGCTCTTTGGGACTTTGGAACTTTGAATATAGTTAGCGGGTTTTACACTAATTACACTATTTTTCCACAAATTATTGGAGCGGTTAAATTACACTAATTATGCCTACGGCATTGGGGAATTAGCACTAATTCGTTGCTTATAAAAAGGAACACGGATTGTCACGGATTTATGTAGATTGTGGTTATTAGTGGTTTGCTATGCTTTGTGAAACTTTGTACTTCTTTGTGGAACTTTGTGCAATAAACCACATAGTGTTCGCATAGTTTGCATAGATACATCGTTTTTATTAGGGCACATAAGGCGCTTCGCTTTACATAGAACACATAAGCTCTAATTGATAATTAATGTTGGGGTAGAGATTTTATGGGTGGTTGGGTTAAAACCCAACCCTATTGAACGAGTATTTGGGTTACGAATTGGAATTTGGAATTTAATTAACCACATACATAAGCTTTCGTAAACACTAGTAATTAATATCGCGCAAAGGCGCAAAGCTGTTGGCGAATTTCGTTGCGCAATGGTACTTTGTATCTTTGTCTCTTTGAAACATACTCAAAAATTAATAAAAAAAACAAGCCTCCTCTAAAAGAGAAGGCTTGAAAAACACTTAACTATTATTCTTTGACTATTTTTTCTACTTTACTGCCTTTATCGGTGGTTATTTTAAGAAAATACACTCCGGAATTTTGCGAAGCAATATCTAAAACAACTTCAGGCTGATTACTTAATTGTGTTTGTAAAATTCTTCCCTGCACATCAAACAACTGAAGTGAAGTGATGGTATTGCTGGATTTGATATGAACATTGTTTTTTGAAGGATTAGGATAAACACCAACCGAAGTATCCGTTGGAAAACTTTGATTGCTTAAGGCTTGAAATACGGTACTCGCTATATTTGTTGCAATTGGAGCATTGTAATCAAAATAAATATTGGCTTTTTTACTCACCATATCACCTTGTTGTAAAGAGCTTAAAGATTTTATTTTTAATAAAATATTACCGTGCCCACCCGAATCTAGATTGATATTTTGAAATATGAATTCAACGGTATTGTTGGTGATTTTAGTAGTAACATTAGCGGAACTGTTTAACACTTGTAAAGAATTCAAATCATATTTACTCAAATCTATTTGTTCCTTAACTACAATATTTTCAGCTTGATAATTTCCAGTATTTTCAAAATTAACCGCATAATGCAAATAGTGTCCAATTTCGGATGGATCCACCATTGCACCTTCCAAACAAGTGATATCATTAGGATCATAAGAGCCCACTACCGTTTGAGAGAAGTTGAAGGTATTATCAGCACTATTATCATCGTTAACTTCTGGAGAAATAACCGTAGAAAAGTGTAAAATATCACCAATTATTACAGGAGGGGTATCCGTTGGTGCATTCAGGTGAAAGGTCACTTCAATACTTCCAGAAGCAAAAGGAAGTAGTAACGGATAATCAAAACTAAGAGAATTAGTTCCCAACGAAGCTACAGATTGTGTTGAGGACAGGTATGTCAGTACATTGGCATTGTAGTTCAAGGAAATACCCGCAGCTGCAGGAGCCATAATAGTGTTTCCTTTGTTTCGATATACAATTTTATAAATGGCATTAAACCCAGGACGCGCAGTAGTCAGAGGCATCACTACCACTTCCAAATCTTGATGAGTACCTACAGGAGCCAAACAAAAATCTTTGGTGGTACTGTGATTGTTATTATCCGGATAATAAACCGTATCGGAAGGTGGAGAAATGGTAAACCAGGCGGCATTTTCAATATTAGGAGTCAAGGTAAAAAATCCTGCTTCTGTAAAAAAGGTATAATTCCCAGTTGAAGTATTAAATGCAGCACCCGTGTTAGTTCCATCGTTAATATCAACTCTTATATTGGGTTCCGATACATCATTCGCATCACAACCGTTAGCGTCCGCATCAAAAGTAACATGCCCAGTTATGGTGTTGTAATTTCCTCCAGGAGTGAATGTACAGTAGGAACAAACATTTACACCATGAATTCCTAAAAAATTAAGATTTGTAATTAATCCGTCCACATTAAAATCGTCTGCACATAAAAATTGGAGGTTATTGTTTTGAGCCAAATCCAAATTAGTAAAAGCAGCAACTCCATTTTTCATAAACAAATGGGTTAAATTTTGATTGTTTACACAACTAAAATATGATAATGAAGGACATAAATTCACATTCAAGCTGGTCAAAGTGGTACTTTGAGCACAGAAAAGAGTTGATAACAAAGGTAAGCTCGGAAGCGAAAGCGTGGTGAAATTATTAGCATTCATTGAAAGCGTGGTCAGATTGACATTGCTTGACAAATCAATACTCGTTAATCCCATAGAAGCACACCCTAAGGATTGTAAGTTCACTAAATTGGATACGTTGAGTGGCATCACATTCCCATCCAATTGCAAACTGGTTAAAAGAGTGTTTTGAGATACATCAATCGCTGACAAACTATTATAACGAGCTGACAGTCCGGTTAGATGCGTCAAAGTTGCTATGTTTAAAGCAGTAATTGGATTATAATCACAAGCTAAAGAAACCAAATTAGGAGTAGCATTCAAATTCAAACTGGTAATACTGTTTTGAGAACAATATAATACTTGTAAATTAGGGAAGCTGGTTAGATCCAATGCCGTTAAATTGTTATGCCCAATAGAAAGGGTCTGTAAAGAGGGTAACGTAAAATTAAAACTACCGATGGTGTTCAATTCAGCATTCAAATCCGTCAAATTAGTGAAGGCTTCCAAGCCTGTTAGACTTGAAATTGCATCTGGAGAAGGCAAAGCGGTATTGTTCAATTGAAGTTTTTTGACTGCAAGAGCTTCAGAAGTTTGAATTTGAGAATCATTGTTGGTATCGGCATCGCCATCAAACACACCGTCATTATTGAAATCCGCACAATTCGTACCGATCAACTTGGCCTTAAAATTAGCATCGGGAATGTTGACAATATCCAAAGGATTCACTACATGTAGGGTAAAGCTGGTCGTGCTAAAGCAACCGTTTGTATTATTATCAAGGCGTGCCCAAACAACCTGTCCATCAGAAGCAACAACGTTTGAAGGAGTTACAAGTACATTTGTTCCATTTTGAGCATCCATTTGAGAAACAAAATACGAAACCGACACATTGGTATCATTGTTTACTAAAGCTGCATTATTCAGCGTTAAATCAAAACTTGCTACACCATCATAGGGAGTGTCATCGACAAAAAGATCCAGTATTGTTGTGGTAGGTATAGGCGGCGCATTGTTCACAATCAAAGTCAAAGAAGTAATACTAAAAAGCGCTGGGTTCGCTATTTCAGAAACTCTAATGTAAATTGTTTGTTGAATAACAGAACTGTTTGTATAAGCCGTGGGATTACTAATAGGATTTGTATCCATAAATGCTTCATTAAAACCCAGGTAGTAGGACTCCGAATACAAAGCAGGATCTAAGGAACCTAATACTTCAGGTATCTTAGTTGTTAAATCAAAAGTTCCCACACCTGCAACGCCACAAGTCACATAATTGGATGGGTTGTTTATAGCTGGCTGAGCAAAAGCCATACAGGAAAATAACAGTAGTATAAAATATAATTTTCTCATAATTGTAAAATAAAATGTTCGTTTATTGATCGATTGCTTTTGTACTGATAAAATTAATACAGTTTCTATTTGTCTTATTTAGTAATTGAGTAAAGTCTCGTTTTTAATTAGAATTTGCACTAGTTATTCAATTGTTTTATCAATAGTTCTTGCAAGCGTTCTTTTTTCTTTGCGAAATAGGCAAATGAGTATTATCTGCCATTACCACATAGCCACCATCTTTTTTGATATATGATTTTAAAAAGGAAAGATTGATTAGATGCGATTGATGGATGCGTTCAAAGCCGTGTTCGGTTAACAAATCTTCATATTCCTTTAAGGTTTTAGAGATCAGAACGGGTTTGTTGTTTTTGATGTAAAACTTGGTATAGTTGTCCTCACTTTCACATCTAATGATATCGCTGACATCAAACAGATGAATTCCATCAGAATTGGACAAGGCAATGCGTTTGAAATTAGTTACTTTCTTACGAATATTTTCAAGGAGTAAATCAATATGAGCCACATTGTCGTTTTTGTCTAACACGTTTTTAATCTTATCAATTACTTTCTCTAACTCGTCCGGATCGACTGGTTTGAGTAAAAAATCCAAGGCACTAAATCGGAATGCTTTAATGGCATATTGCTCATGAGCAGTGATAAAAACTATTTGAAAATTCAATTTCCCTTTGCGATTGACTTCTTCCAACAAATCGAATCCAGAGCCATCCCCTAAATGAATGTCTAAAAAAACAACTTGTGGGGAATGCTGTAATAACAATTCAGTACCTGTTTCAACGCTGTCCGCCTCGCCTACTATATCAATATCGGGAGCATAACGAGACAGTAATGATTTCATACCATTTCGCAAATTGTCATCATCATCAATTAATACGGCTTTTATCATCTTTATTGTTGTTTTATATATTGAATTGGCAAGATTAAAGTCGCTTTGGTTCCTAGAATATCGCCTAAATTATTTTTAATTTCTTTCATAGTTACGCTGGTCTTTTGAAAGGTCACGGATTCAATCATTTCCAAGCGTTTTTGAGTAATGTCTAAAGCCATTGATTTGTGAGCCACCACCGAATTTTCTTTTAATGCTTTGGATTGTTGAAAGCCAATACCATTATCTTCAACTGTACACAATAGGCTTTCATTATGTATTTCGAAACGTATGGCAATTAAACCAAGTTCTTT
>CANCJZ010000069.1 GCA_947378465.1 Flavobacteriaceae bacterium | reverse complement strand
AATTAATATAAAATCTATTTGATGAAAACCCTTAAACTTATTCTGGCCTTTGTCCTTTTATTTGGTTCGTTATTCAGTTATTCCCAAGACAAGCCTAAAGGAAAAAAAATAAAGATCACTGGTAAAGTGGTTGAAAAAGGCAGCAAGCTTCCACTTGAATATACTACCATTACTTTTTTAAATGCTACAGATAATACTTCAAACACGGGTGGTGTTACCAATGACAAAGGAGAATTTTCCGTCGACATTAATCCTGGAGATTATACCCTAAAAGTGGACTTTATTTCATTTAAAATATTTGAAATAAAACAAAAAACCTACAGTCAAAATACCAATTTAGGGGTTATTGAATTAACTCCTGATGCCACTCAGTTAAAGGATGTAGTGATTACGTCTGACAAAACCACTGTCGACATTAAATTAGACAAAAAGGTATATAATGTAGGCAAAGACTTAATGGTTAAAGGAGGTACGGTTAGTGATGTACTGGATAATATCCCTTCAGTATCCGTGGATGCCGATGGAAATATAAGTTTAAGAGGAAATGACAATGTCAAAATATTAGTGGATGGAAGACCTTCCAATGCAATCAACATATCTGATGCATTGCGTATGATTCCAGCTGATGCTATCGAAAAAGTAGAAGTAATTACCAATCCATCTGCTCGTTATGATGCTGAAGGGGGTGGCGGTATCATCAATATCATTTTGAAAAAAGGAAAAAACCAAGGATTGAATGGTACCTTAATGGCTACTACTGGGGATCCTGCCAATCATGGATTAAGTGGGTCTTTAAATTATAAATCGAAAAACTTTAATTTGTTCACCACTCAGGGATACAATTACAGAAACAATCCTGGTAGATCTAAAACTAATACTCATTATTTGAATAATGACACTTATTTAGATGAATCCAGAAAAACCAATAGAATTTCAAAAGGATATAATGGCAATTTTGGTATGGATTGGTATTTGGATAAATCCTTAACTTGGACTAACATCGTTAATTACAGAAGAAATTCAGGAACTACTAACGATAATGTATTTGATAATTATTTTGATGCTGCGTACAACCCTACTTCTGTTACTAATCGTGTTACCGATGATGCTACAAAATCAGAAAACATTGAATACACCACTAACTTTACTAAAAACTTTACTCGTAAAGGGCATAAGTTAACTATAGATGGGAACTTTTCTCAAAGTACCGATGATGATATTGCTGTTATTAATGGAACTTCTACTTTAGCTACCTTCACTCCTACTTTAGATAATACTAAAAGTTTACAAACGCAATTGCGAAACTTGTTACAAACTGATTATGTTTTGCCATTTGGTAAAAACAGTCAATTTGAAGCAGGATATAGAGGTAATTTCTTAACTTTAACTACCGATTATCAAGTAATCAATAATGGTGTTACTAATAATTTACTTACTAATATATTACAGTATAAAGAAAAAGTAAATGCTGCCTATTCTCAGTTAGGTACAAAATACAATAGTTTATCAATGTTATTTGGAATGCGCTTTGAAGACTCTAATATTGAAATTAATCAATTAAAGACAGCTGATTTTAGAACCAAAAAATACTATAACTTCTTTCCTAGCGCTTTCTTTACCTACGAATTCGACAAACAAACCAATGTGTCTATTAATTATAGCAAAAGAATCAATCGCCCTCGTGGAAGAGATTTGAATCCTTTTAATAGTTATTCCAGTAATGTAAACATCTTTACGGGTAATCCTGATTTGAATCCTTCTATTACTGATGCCTTTGATTTGGGATTTTTAAAACGTTGGGATAAATTAACTTTTAATACCTCTGCCTATTATAACCAAACTAAAAATTCCACACAAATGTTTCGTTATGCCGACGGAGTTTTGGCAGGAACAACAACTTCTATTTTATATACTAAACCGGTAAATATAGGTCACGAATATAGAGTAGGATTTGAATTTACTTTAAATTATTCTCCATACAAATGGTGGAAATTAAACAGTAACTTTAACTTTTATCGCGTTCAAACTGAAGGGATATATACTTTTACCAATTCACAATCCGTAACAACATCTCAAGATTTCGGGAAAATTGCCTCCACTTGGTTTACTAAATTTTCTTCCAAAATTACTTTACCCAATAAAGTTGATTGGCAAACCAACTTCACTTATAATGCTCCTCAAAATACGGCTCAAGGTAAAATGTTAGGAATAGCGGCGATGAATTTATCCTTTAGTAAGGACATCTTGAAAGATAAAGCAACTGTAGCCTTAAATGTAAATGACGTATTCAATTCTAGAAAACGTAAGATGTCAATATACACTGCTGGTGTAATGGATTCGTATACCGAAATGCAATATAGAGTACGTCAAGTTACTTTGTCCTTCACCTATCGTTTTAACAAACAAAAAAGTGATAAGGAAAAATTACCTAAAAATTCCGATCAGCCAGACGATAATCAATAATATCAATCATAAAAAAAAGGTTCGCATTGCGAACCTTTTTTTATTTAAAACATAACTTAATTAAGCTTGTTCTAATTCTCTTTTAGCTTTTCTTTCTTTTAATAATTCTCTAGTAGCACCAAATACCCAATAGAATACGAAGTTAATCAAGAAAATCATCAACCAAAAACCGATGGTTAAAATGGTTAAGAAAAGTAAAAAACCTAAATACTGTTGAAATTCAAACATGTTTCCGGAAATTTTTTTTGTGAATTCTCGTCAAAGATAATTTATAAATATGTACTTACCAATAAATCTAATAAAAATATTAACAGCGTTGTGAACAATTAATACCAGCGTTTCTTTTTAAAATAATAAATCATTCCTATCAAGAGTACTAGCATTACTCCCAGTATTACAAAATAGCCATACTTCCACTCCAACTCAGGCATATATTTAAAATTCATCCCATATACTCCTACAATAAACGTTAATGGCATAAAGAAAACGGATACCACCGTCAAGGTTTTCATCACCTCATTCATTTTGTGACTTTGAGAAGAAAAGAAAAAGTTAGAGGCACTATCCAATGTGGTTAAATCGTATTCTATTTGATCTAAGAGCTCCAAACATTTTTGATGCAATCGTTCAAAAAAAGTAAAGTTGTTATCCTCTATCGCTCCAAATATATTGTCGTCTTTAATACTCTTAATGGAATATAAGGAATCACGCAAAGGAATAATCGATCGTTTTAGAAAATTATAATTATCCCTATGCTTTTCTATTTGTTCTAAAATAGAAAGATTGGTACTTTGTTTGGTTAAATTAATCAACACTTCAACCTTGTCCTCTTCATTTTCAATCGTGATATAAAAGTTTTCCATAATGGCATCCAACAACAAAAAGAGCAAATAATCCGCTTTCTTTTCTCTTACAATACCCGAATGGGTACGCATTCGTTCGCGAATATGCATAAAGAAATCGCTTCTTTTTTCCTGAAATGAAACCAAAATACCATTTTTAAGTAGAAAGCTAATTTGTTCTACATTAATATTATTAGAGCCTTCCGCAGGCAAAAGGGATTTAATATTAAAAAATAATGTATCGTGGTATTCGTCCAGTTTTGTTCGTTTAGTAGTATTTAATATATCGGCCAACATAAATTGATCCACCTTCAAATAATTCCCAATTTTTTGAATTACCTCCGTATCATTCAATCCATGTACATTAAGCCAATTTGATTTTGATACATCAACGTGTTTTTCAATTTCATCGACATCAAACTCATTGAATTCTGCTAAGTCATTATCATTGTATACAAAGAGCTGAATTTCAGTTTGTGTATATTTATGAATCCCTGTATATTCCAAAAAGCTTGGTTGTACTTTTCGACCTTTTTTGTATTTTATTTTTCTCACATCAACAAATTTTGAGTTAAATATAAGGGTTTTTAAAAATCAAAGATTATTTTTACATAAATAAATTAATCGCGTTCCATTGAACGAACAACAACGGCAATACCATTCATGAAAACTTTAATCACCAACATTCAAGAATTATTACAAATTAGAAGCATTGACGAACAAAAAGTCTCAGGAGCTGCAATGGCCACTTTACCCTCCATTAAAAATGCTTATTTGTTAATTGAAAATGATTTAATTGCTGATTTTGGAACTATGGACAATTGTCCAAAAGTAGAAGCTACTGTAATTGATGCTGCTGGAAAAGTCGTATTACCTACTTGGTGTGACAGTCATACTCATATTGTTTATGCAGGTAATAGAGTGCAGGAATTTGTGGATCGTATCAATGGATTGAGTTAGGAAGAAATTGCCAATCGCGGTGGAGGGATATTGAATTCTGCTAAAAAATTAAATGAAACCACGGAAGAATCATTATATGAACAATCCAAACTTCGACTAGAAGAAGTAATGCGTCAAGGGACGGGAGCAGTAGAAATAAAATCAGGATACGGATTGACCGTGGAGGGCGAATTAAAGATGCTTCGAGTAATTCAACGATTAGCGGCAAATTATCCTATAAGTATCAAAGCTACCTTTTTAGGGGCGCACGCATTTCCATTAGAATATAAAGAAAATCATACGGGCTATATTGATTTAATCATCAATGAAATGTTGCCTAAAATTGCCGAAGAAGGTTTGGCCGATTATATCGATGCCTTTTGTGAAACAGGTTATTTTTCTGTGGAAGAAACGGAACGCATTATGGTGGCGGGTAAACAATACGGATTAATTCCTAAAATACACGTCAATCAATTCAATGCCATTGAGGGAATCGCAGCCTGTGTAAAACACCAAGCACTCTCCGTCGATCATTTGGAAATAATTACAGAAGAGGATATCAATGCTTTGAAAAACTCCATTACGATGCCTGTGGCATTGCCTTCTTGCTCTTATTTCATTAGCATCCCCTACACTCCTGCCCGCCAAATTATTAACGCGGGATTGCCTTTGGCTTTGGCTACTGATTTTAATCCAGGAACCACCCCTTCTGGGAATATGAATTTTGTGGTAGCTACTGCTTGTATCAAAATGAAAATGACTCCTGAAGAAGCCATCAATGCCGCTACTCTAAATGGCGCTTATGCGATGGGAATCGAAAAAACTCACGGTAGTATTACCAAGGGTAAAAAAGCGAATGTTATCATTACAAAACCCATTCACTCCTATTATCAATTGCCTTATGCTTTTGGCACTGATTTAATTGAAAGTGTATATGTTAATGGAATTAAAGTAGACTAATTATTGCAAACTCAAATTAGTTTTCCCTACTAATTTATTTCGCTCGTAAATATTGATGGTATAATTGCCTTTATCAAAACTTTTGGCTACCAAATCGTGGCTGAGGGTTACGCTTTGTCCATTGTAAAAGGCGGTTTTTGAAAAACTATAGGTCAACGAAGAATCGTCAAAATACTCCGTAGTTCCAATCCCTACCACATTATTCTTGCTATTGATGACTTGGATATAGTATTTCTTTTGTTCGGATTTTGCATCAGTATTGGCATCAAGTGTAAAGCTAATCCGTATCAAATCCGTTTTTTTAGCCAAAGAAGTCACCGCAATATCATATTTATCAAAACCGACCAAATGATAAGCAACTGATTTAACATTGGAAATAATCACAGGAGTATCGGTTTTATCCCCTTTTTTTACCGGAACAATTGGATCAATGCTGGACTTTATCGTTTTGACTTTTTCAGCAATTACTTCAGTTTTGGCTACAGTAGTTGCAGTAGGCTTAGCATTTGTAATTTCTTTTTTAATAGAAGGTGCTACTATTTTTTGAGGTTCAGTAGAACCAATTGCAGGTGGTGTTTGAGGAAGATCTCTTTTTACTGCATTGGTTTTAAATTTAGTAGGAGATACAACTTTTGCTTTTTGTGTCTTTAATTTTTTAATCTCATCAATAAGAATAAACATTTTCCCTTCTAATGTTTTGTATTCATTTTTATATTTTAATAAAAGTTGGGCATCGCTTTTAGTTTTATCCAATTCCTGAACCAAAACTCTAACCTTTTCTTTTTCGATTTCTAATTCCTTATATAAAGTCGTTTTTTCATTGATTTTAGCATCATAAACGGCTTTAAGAGCCTCCATTTCCTTTTTTATTTTTTCGTTATCTGGACGGACAACAACGGTCGATTTTCCAGACTTTACATCAGTTCCCATTATATAACCAATGCACGCAGCCAATGCTACAACAAGTACCGCGATAATAATTAAAAGAATATTGATGTTTTTTCTGGAATTCATCTCGTACGATTTTTACAAAAATAAGCGACTCAAATAGGAATCTAAATGTAAATCATAGATATTTATAAACAACTTATAGTGTATTACTTTTTTTTGTTGAATTTTATCCCATTCATTACCAAAACTTTAAAATTTAATGAGAAATTTTGTTTAAAATTAGTTTGCAAAGCTCAAAAGTGTTGTTATATTTGCACCCTCGTTAAGCGAATGGGGAGATACTCAAGCGGCCAACGAGGGCAGACTGTAAATCTGCTGACTACGTCTTCGCAGGTTCGAATCCTGCTCTCCCCACAAAAAAGTCCAGTGAAAACTGGACTTTTTTTGTTATATATATTGTTTAAATTAAATTCCAAACTAGTATACGAATAGAATATTAAAAATTCCAATTATTGAATTCCAAATTTCAATTCTAATAAACGCCGAGAACCTAAAACCTAACACTTATAACATTCCTATTAAGCACAAATTAATCCATAATTTATTCAAAGGAAATAAATCGTGTTTGATAACATAAAGCAATACACCAATAAAATTTCTGGAATTGGTTTTTTTAATGATTCTAGCTCTGTGAGTTTCAACGGTAGTTTTAGAAATATGAAGGCGTTTTGCAATTTCTTGAGTATTAAGTTGCAAAAAGACGCATTTAATTATTTCAATTTCGCGTTCTGAAAATAATTCATAAGGAGAAATGTCTTCAATAGATTCTTGGTCTTTATTAATTTGAATCACTTGTTTGATAAATCCAGACAACTCATCTCCATAATAATATCCGTGATTATGAAGATTAACAATAGCTTGATTGAATTGAAAGGCATTTGTTTTTCCAGGTAAATATCCATGAACTCCCAACCCCATAACTCTTGACAATTTTTCTAAATTATGAAACGATGAATAAATCATAATCTTAACATTAGGGAAATGGTTAATTAGTCTTTGACACGTTTCATCTCCATCCATTTTTGGCAAAACCATATCAAGCAAGACTAAATCAACTTCTATCTTTTTAAGTCCAATAAACAAATCTTCCCCTGACTCCGCTTGTAATACTACTTCAAATATTTCATTTTTTTCAATAAAATATACTAAGCATTCTCTAACAAATACCTGATTTTCTACAACTGCAACCCTTATCATAAATCATTATTTATTTAATTAAAAACACATTATTTAATAAACAGCTTATGCTATTTTTTTTATTTTAAAATAAAAAAAAACATACACAAATAAGTTCTCGGGAGAGTTCTACAAAAAGGACTTTTATTATTTGTCCAGGAGCATACTAAAATTCTAAAGGGTATGCAAAATTACTATATTATCAATAGCAGCACAGAGGGGGTAAAATAATACTTATTAACAATATTCAGAAAAAAATTGAGGGAAACCACTACAAAAAATCATTGTTTTCAAGGATTGACAAGCATATATAAAGTATCTAATTTTGGAAAATCAACGTTCTTATTCCATTTCGATAATTAAGCAGGACTTTTTAATCACATTTTAGAGTTCTATGGTTTATAAAAAGGGTCTGGCATTTCAATTAGTACTTTAGGTTTACCAAAAGAAATCCAAATTAATGATTTCTCAACTTATTATTACTTCTCCTCTACTTGATAAGTAAGGTTCAAGTGCCCAACTCTTTTTCAACGCTCTCCAATTTACTTTGGGGCTTTCCTATTACTGTTTCAGCACATCTCTGCTACTGTTTAGGAAGGTTTAAAAGTATTTTGGGAATGCACCATTGCAATATTGGTTATCCCAGATGAAATTTGGGAACTCCCGGATAACGTTTGGGAGTTCCCGGATGATGTTTGGGAATGCCCAGATGAAGTTTGGGAACTCCTAGATGACGTTTGGGAACTCCCAGATGACGTTTGGGAACTCCCGGATGAAGTTTGGGAACTCCCAGATAACGTTTGGGAACTCCCAGATAATGTTTGGGAACTCCTGGATGAAGTTTGGGAATGCCCAGATGAAGTTTGGGAGATCCAGAATTGCAAGAATGCATAGAATTATATCTACAGTCGGTTTATTTACAATTAAATTTTTAGTTGAAAAGTAAGCGATTAGATTACTTTATTATTATGTAACAAGATTTTTAAAAAATGAGGGGAAATAAAATTAAACCTCATTGAATCGGGTTCAAAATTTTTATTTATTTTAATTATTGCAGTCATGGTAAAATCATTTATTGAAACCAACGATTTTGTTTTTGCTACACAATTGCACAATTTTCATGAAAAGCTATTAGATCATGGAACTTTGTTAGGATTTACAGAGGATGAAATCAACGAAGCCAAAGCTGATAGTGATTATTGGGAGTATATCGTATATTCCTGTAATAAAATGGATACTACAACCAAAGATTTTTTTGGTTCAAAAGAATTACTTCGTCACGGAAGTAAAAAAGGAGAAGTGTTTAACGGCTTGCCAAGCCCACCTGCAATGGGGACTCCCCCAGCAGTAGTGCCGGCAAACATTCAATTGCGCTTTAGCCAAAAAGCGGCTAAAGCCAAAGCAAGCGCCAGTTATACTAAAGGAATTGGAAAAGACTTGGGAATTGAAGCTCCGGAAGAAGTATTTGTTCCTTCCAATGGAAAACCTAGTTTAAAAATTAAATTAAATGCAGGACATCCTGAAATTAGTTTTTTAAAAGGAAAATATGAAGGATTGGAAATTTACAAAGACAATGGTTCTGGTAATGGCTACGTATTGTTAGCAACTTCTTTTAGAGCGGGGTATACTGATAACTCAAGCTTACCTCCATCGGGTACTTCTGTAGTTTGGAAATACAAAGCCATCTATTTTCATGGTAATTTACAAGTAGGTAAATGGAGCGATGAAGCTTCTATAACAGTAATAGGTGTATAGTAGAGAAGAAAACACCCTTCATTATGATTGCTAATGGAGGGTATTTTTTTTTATTAAAACAATAAATCAATTTATACGGCTCTACATTCACAAATCTCATAGCACAACTTTGTATTCCACATACAAATAGACGTGGTGTAGAGCCACTATAAATAAAAATAATAAAGCATTATGAGTTAAAATTCAAACCCAATAAAAAAGCGCTATTACAAACTGTTATTTAATACTAACTATTATTTGATATGATTTGAAAATTGTTATAGCGCTGTTTTATTACCCCTTAATCTACAAATTATGAAAAAACTTTTCTATTGCTGCGTTCTTCTTATAGCAGTTCAATTTGCTTCAAAAGCAATTGCTTCTTCAAGAACCAACAGTTCTTGTAGATCAGAAGATCCAATTCCTAAACACAAATTAAATGCACCTCCTACAAATGATGAAAGCTCAGGTGCTATTAATGTGATTGTAAATTCAGATAGTAGTTGTATCAATAAAACACATGGAACTATTCAAGGAGCAACAGCTTCACCTGTTACTCAAGACCAATGCGAAGGTGATGAAGACGATGATGTTTGGTATTCATTTGTTGCCACTCATACTTCCCATAAAATTAGTATTTTAAATATTATAGGATCGACCTATGATATATGTGTTTCAGTTTGGAAAGGTCCTAGTAACGCATTAACTATTGTTCCTAATTCATGTCCAACTTATTCTATTAATTACAGTGATGCCGTCAATTTGATTATTGGTGATACGTATTATATTAGGGTGAATTCCTACTTTTCACTTCAAGAAAATTCTAATTTTAATGTATGTGTGAGTACTATTCCTCCACCCCCAATTAATGATGAATGTAGTGGTGCTACAGCATTGACGGTCAGTAATGATTTTTCTTGTACAAACACTATAATTGGAACTACTGATATGGCAACCCCTTCTACTCCTAATCCCGATGATTGTCAAGGTTCAGAGAATGATGATGTTTGGTATTCCTTTGTTGCAACTCATTCCTCTCATCAAATTATTATCGACAGTAATTCCTATAGAGTTTTTTCATTATGGACGGGCAGTTGTGATTCTATTTCTTTTGTCATTAATTCTTGTTCAATGAATATTTATAATGTTATTACAGGATTGACAGTAGGTCAAACCTACTTTATTAGAGTATATTCCTATTATAATTATAATGTTCCAGATTCTTTTAGTATTTGTGTGGGAATTGTACCTCCTCCTCCTGTAAACGATGAATGTACAGGTGCTATTGCATTGACGGTTAATAGTGATATTAATTGTACTAGTAGTACTTCAGGAACCATTCAATCCGCAACTGCTTCATCAGTTAGTACAACGAGTTGTGTAGGGAATGAGGATGATGATGTATGGTTCAGCTTTGTGGCTACTAGTGCAAGTCATAAAGTAAATTTGATTAACATACAAGGAACTACAACTGATTTGAATTTTTCTATTTGGTCGAGTAATACTAATAACTTACTTATGGTTCCCAACTCCTGTTCTGTTTCTAATATTGGAAATATTTCGGGTTTAACAGTTGGTAATACATATTATCTGAGAATTTTCTCAAATTATTCTAATTCTGAAAACACGACTTTTGATGTTTGTATAAACACCTTACCAGCTCCTCCAATAAATGATCAATGTAGTGGATCTACTCAGCTTATTGTTAATGACAACCTGTCCTGTGCTATTTATAGTTCAGGAACTCTTGCAGGAGCAACAGCATCTATGGTAGATATCAATCAATGTGATGGAAGTGAGGATGATGATGTTTGGTATTCATTTGTAGCTAGTGGATCTTCACATGTAATTAGTGTTACTAATGTTCAAGGAATTACTTCAGGATTGAAATATTCATTATGGTATGGAGGGGATTGCAATAATTTGTTTAATCTTTATTATTCCTGCTCCAATCAAGGAGTTAATTATCATGACGGTTTGACTCTTGGTGAAACCTATTATATTCGAGTTTATTCCAATGGTGTTGATTCTGAAACTACCACATTTGATATTTGTGTGGGAACGATGCGTCCTCCTGCTTATGATGAGTGTTCAGGCGCTATTAAAGTAAACGTAAATGCAAGTACACAATGTACAGATTTTAGCACCGGTTCAATGGAAGGAGCTACTCATTCAATTATACTTAGTGATCCATGTAATGGAGGATATAGTAACGATATATGGTTTTACTTTGTTGCACTTGAAAGTAGTCAATTGATTAGCTTGAGTAATATTCAGGGCAATTATCCTATTCTGAACATGTCAATTTGGAAAGGAGATGTTAATAATTTGACCTTTATTCCAAATTCCTGTATAAGCGATGTATCATCAGTAATTAATGGACTTACTGTTGGAGGAACTTATTATATCAGAGTGTTAAATATCTCTAGTTTGGGCTTAGACACCACATTTGATGTTTGTGTTAGCAGTGTTACTCCACCACTTTCCAATGATGAATGTTCGAACAGTACACAATTAGTTAATGGATATGACTTCAATACTCATGATATTATCGCTACTAATTATATGGCGACACATACTGATATTTCTAATCCGGGTTGTGTTTCTAATTTAGATGCTGATGTTTGGTTTATAGCAACTGTTCCAGCTTCGGGAAATTTAACAATTGAAACGCGTCAAGTTACTGGTAGTAATTTAGATAATACAGAAATGGCTGTTTTTTCAGGGAATTGCAATTCAACATTAAATATAATAGCATGTAGTAATAATAGTAATTCGAACAGTCCTTTTGCCTTAATGTCTTTAACAGGTTTGAGTCCTAATACCGATATTTACATTTGTGTTTGGCGTTCGGGTGGAGGCCCCATAAGTTCACAAGGGATATTTAATATTTCTGCTTATGATGTTTCATTATTAGGAAATTCTGTTTTTGATAGTACTAAACTTAAATACATGCCGAATCCTGTGAACAATGATTTTTCTATCTCCTATGATCAAATTATTAATATGGTTGAAATTCATAACATTCTTGGGCAAAATATGATGGAATTAAAGTTTAATACCCCTGAAATTCAATTGGATTTGAGTAAATTAGTAAGAGGGACTTATTTTGTAAAAATATATTCCAATTCTCATTCTAAAACCATTAAAATAATTAAAGAATAATATTCCTTTTTCATAGTTAGCTGAAGCTATATCTCGATGGAATTCCATTTGGGTATAGCTTTTTTTATTGATAAGTTAATTATTAGATTTTTTGAAATAATTTAATAGGCTATTAAAATATATAAATAAAGATTGAATTTAATTTTAAAATCGATATTGCGCACTGCAAATCAAATATCTTGGGACCAAATTGACGCTTGATTTGTAGGATGTATAATTGCTAATTGTTATATAAGTATAATCTTTTTCATTGCGAATATTATTGAATAAAAGTCGATATGAAAACCTACTTTTTGTTGGATTATAATTGATTATTAAATTATTGAAAGTATACTCCTGTTGATTTACGTAATATAGGGAATTATTAAATTCAATTCTACAGGTTTTGGAGATCGCATAATTAATATTTATAAAAATATCTTTAGTACTATTGTTTGTTCGAAAGGAATTAAAAATAGTTTGAACATAATTATACGAAAATCCAAAGTCAAAATTTATAGGAATTTTAAAATAGGTAGTTGCGGAATATATTAAAGTAGAATTGTAGTTTTTTGCAATAGAAAATTCATTGGAGTTAACATTTATTGGAGATGAATTCCATAATTGAGAAGTTTCAATCTTGGAGGCAATTTTAAT
>CANCJZ010000068.1 GCA_947378465.1 Flavobacteriaceae bacterium | reverse complement strand
ATGTATTCTAAAAATTGATTGTAGTTTTATAAGTTGTAATAAAAATTAGTACTTCGGAAATGAAATTAAGAATATTAAAATATTCACAGCTATCTTTGATTGTTGTTAATTGATTATCACTCTATATGTTTTATGATTATATCACAGATTGATCAACTATGTTTCATGGATTAGGAGTGTTTTATAACTTTATTAGTCTATTACTTTATTCTTTTTTTCTTGCATTTGTACTATTATTGGTTCGATTATATTTTCATTAAAAAAAAAGGAATCTTTTAAAAACTAATTTTTATATGTTTTCTCTGCTATTATTGGTGTTTGCCTTTTCTTGAATTGGGAAATATGTGTTGTGCTGAATTTAATTTCTATAGAAATAGAAATGACAGTATTGGTTATAGGATTGTTTTTGATTTCATTATTTATGTTGCTTGATATTTATAAAATAATTTTGTTGTAAGTAATGATCAAATTCAATCCAGTGTGGGAATTCCAATATTTAAAATTCCAAATTCCAATCCTACTAGCCCCACAGAACCTAAAACCTACAACCTAAAAAACAACCTAACACCTAAAAAACTATTTCCTTATATTTGCCCAATGGAAGAGAATTTGACCCGTATAAATAAGTTTTTATCAGAGACCGGTTTTTGTTCGCGTCGTGAGGCCGATAAGTTGATTGACCAAGGAAGAGTTACTATTAATGGTGTCGTACCAGAAATGGGGACTAAAATAGGCCCTGACGATGAGGTTCGAGTGGATGGGAAACTGATTCGTGAGAATAGAGACCAGCGTATTTATTTAGCCTTTAATAAACCAGCGGGAATTGAATGTACTACCAATCTTGAAGTGCGCAATAATATTGTGGATTACATCAACTATCCCGAACGTATTTTTCCAATTGGACGTTTGGATAAAGCCAGTGAAGGATTGATCTTTATGACCAATGACGGGGATATAGTTAATAAAATTCTAAGAGCGCGTAACAATCACGAAAAGGAATATGTAGTTACCGTGGATCGTCCTATTACCGATCGCTTTATTGAGAAAATGGGGAATGGAGTGCCTATATTGGATACCATTACTCGTAAGTGTAAGGTAGAGCAAATCAGCAAGTATGTGTTCCGCATCATCCTGACTCAAGGATTGAATCGTCAGATTCGCAGAATGTGTGAATATTTGGGTTATGAGGTTACTGCCTTAAAGAGAACGCGTATCATCAATATCTCTTTGGATGTACCCTTGGGGCGTTACCGCGAATTGTCGGCTGCTGAAATCAAACAATTGAATGAATTGATTGAGCCTTCCAGTAAAACCGAAGAGGCGAGTTTGCCTAAAGTCAATCGGATTATAAGAAGACGCGAATAATTATTTTTGAATAAAATCAATTATTGTGGTATAGAGTTCGGCATCGTGCATACTGTGACCGAGGCCTCGTGTTTCTATAAACTGAGCCGTCTTCCAAGAGTTGGCCATCTTTTTACCTTCTTCAAATAGTACAACCGTATCGTCTATATCGTGGGCAATGATGCCAGGGATGGAGGTTTCCGTTAAAAACTTAGCGCCCGAAAAATCAGGGATATGTATGTCAAATTTATTTTTGATGTACTGCCGTATGGCTTCTTGTACCTTATGATTCAGGCTAAGCATTTTAAAATAATTGTTTAAAATGATTTCAAAATCTGATGGAGCACCTAACAATACCATTTTGTCAAATTGATGTGGATAATGCGCCTGAAAATAGGAGAGTGCATTGCCTCCTATAGAGTGCCCAATAACAATACGAGGTTGGTATTTTTGAACAATATGATCGATGAATTCGGCATAGACCGGAACGTTGAATTCTTTGCCACTACTCAGTCCGTGTGCTGGGCCATCCAAAGCAACTATGGTTTTACCCGATTTGATAAGGTAAGGAAGGAGTTTTTTCCAACGGGAAGCATTGCTTTCCCAGCCGTGTACCAAGAGAATAATGTCCTCATTCCCTTTCCAGAGATAGGTATGAATGTGGTGTTCCTTATAGGAATGAATTTCTTGTGCGGTTTTTATTAAGGTTTTAGGCAGCTGGTCGGGCTTGAGTTTGCCTTTACGCGGTTGGCTAAAAAGTTGGTAGGCTAAATCAAATGCCTTTTGAGGAGCAAGATAGCTCAACAGATTAATGTATAATCCAATACTTTTAACGAGTAGGTATTGCTTAATTTTTTTCATAAAAAAATCCCGAATTAATCGGGATTTAAGATATTACATTTTACTGAATAATTTTTCCATTTTTTCTCTTTCTTCTTCAGCAAGAGAAGCATCTACTAAAATTCTTCCAGAATGCTCATCAGTGATGATCTTTTTTCTAGAAGCAATTTCCACTTGCACTTGAGGAGGAATCGTAAAGAACGAACCAGCAGAAGCACCACGCTCGATAGATACTACCGCTAAACCATTTCTAACACTAGAACGGATTCTTTTGTAAGCGGCTAATAAACGCGCTTCAATCATTCCTTCATATTCTGCCGATTTCTCATTTAAGAAGTTTTCTTCTTTTTGAGTTTCCGACATAATGTCGTTAAGCTCTGCTTTTTTGTGTTTTAAGTGTGAAGACTTTTGGTCTAAACGCTCTTTTGAACCTGAAATCACTTCTTTTTTGTGTTCAATAGAAGCTTTCATTTCTTTAATTTGCTTTTCAGCCAATTGAATTTCTAATTCTTGAAATTCAACCTCTTTACTTAAAGAGTTAAATTCTCTGTTATTACGAACTTCTAATTGTTGTTCGCTATATTTTTTAATCGCCGCCGAATGATTTTCAATCGCCACTTTTTTAGCTTTGATACTATCTTCAATAGTAACTAAATCTAATTGTAATTTTTCTAAACGAGTAGACAAACCCGCTACTTCATCTTCTAAATCTTCCACTTCTAAAGGCAATTCCCCTCTTACGTTTCTAATTTCGTCAATTCTTGTATCGATAATTTGTAAATCGTACAGCGCTCTTAATTTGTCCTCAACGCTCAATTCTTTTGTAGTAGCCATATTTTATAAGTACTTAACAGGATTTGTATTTTCTTCTGATAAAACGATTGCAAAATTAGTAATTTTTTCTTTAAGAAAATCAACAATATAATTTTTTGTATATCTTTCACTCTCAAAGTGGCCAATATCGGCTAATAACAGCTGGTTTTCAGCTTCGTAGAAGTTATGATATTTCAAATCAGCTGTTAGATAAACATCTGCCCCTGCTTGTATTGCATTTTTGATGGCAAAACTTCCCGAGCCTCCTAATACCGCTACTTTATGTACCTTTTTGCCCGTAAAAGCGGAGTGACGAATACCTCCACATTGCATTTTGTCTTTTACAAAGCTTAAAAAATCTTCTTCATTCATAGGTGTTTCTAATACGCCAATCATTCCTAGTCCAATGTTTTGATGTGCATTTTGTAGGTCGTAGATTTCATATGCCACCTCTTCATAGACGTGGTTTTTGAATAAAGCTTTTAGGATTTTGCCTTGTAAGTGTTTTTCAAAGGTGACTTCTATTTTGATTTCTTGGGTTTCGACAAATTCAAATCGCTCACCAAATTCTGGATTGCTGTTTTCATTGCCCATATAGGTTCCAATTCCTTTAGAATTAAAACTGCAGTCTTCGTAATTGCCTATTTGTCCTGCACCTGCATCAAACAAGGCATTGCGCAATTGTTCGTGATTTTCGGGAAGGGTATAGGTAACCAGTTTTTGGATAAAGTTGGGTTTTGGAATCAATACCTTAGTATGGGTCAATCCAAGAGCATTGCAGAATATTTTATTAACTCCTTCTTTATGATTGTCCAATGCGGTATGCACGGCATAGATTGCGATGTCGTTTTTGATGGCTTTTAGTATAGCGCGCTCCACATAGTTCTTACCCGTAATTTTCTTAATCCCTGAAAAAAGAATCGGGTGAAAACAAACCACAAGATTGCAGTTTTTACTAATGGCTTCCTCAATAACCGACTCCAAAGCATCGTGACAAACCAATACGCCTGTTGCCTCTTCCTCCTGATCACCCACCAAGAGCCCAACATTATCAAAGTCCTCGGCATACGCCAAAGGCGCCATTTCTTCTAGTATTGAAAGGATTTGTTTTATTTTCATTTTTTTGTTGTTGTAAGTTTTAGGTTTTATAGGTTGTAGGTTTATTAGGTTTTAGGTTCTGTTAGTCAGTTAGGGTTTAATTTTCTTCTATGTCTTAATACTTAATACTTAATACTTAAAATTAAGTCTCCCACTCATTTAAGACCTCCTTAATGGTCCATACATTATTTATATTTTCCATAAGGAAATAGCAACCATAGTTGTGTTCAATATTTCTATAAAAGGCAACTTTAACCAAACAGAATTTAGTCGCAAAGTATATTGGCTTGCTCACAATCATTAGACGTTGGTTGTTGTCATTAAATCGCTTGGAGACTTTGTGAAAGTCGTCTATAGTAAGGCAAGCGTTTACTTTGCTTTTGAGGTATTGGTTTTGATTGGTAAAAATGGTGTTGAATTCATTAGACCAATCCTCATCGAGCTGATTGTTGACTTGCTTTTTAATCTCTACTGAGTTTTGTTTTAAAAAAGTACTCTTGTTGATTACCTCGTAGGTCTCTTCGTTGTTAGGTGCTTTTTTACAATAAAAGCTGAGGTATTGCAATCGGTTTTTTACAATTACTTTTTCATTTTGATAATACTTCGACAAGAGTATTTTGAGAATAGCAGCATCGTGATTCTCCTGAGCCAAACCGTTGGCAAAGAAAAGACTTACTAATAATAAGGTAAAGTATTTTGCTTTCATTCCAGTATTGTGATGATTTTTAGTAGTGATTAATCAGTTTCAAAGATAAAGTTTTATCTACTTCTTGAAAAATAAATGTACACTATTTTAAAGGAAGAGCTTGCTCATAGCTGTTCCGTTAAAACTATTGTGTTTTTTATATATTTGTAAAACAAAAATCAATTGGAATATGGCTTGTCAATGATGGGCTGATTGAAAAGTATTCTGAATCACGACTTATGAATTTTCTAAGAAAACTACTTTTTCCTTTTTCTTTACTATATAGCTTAATAACCGCTATCCGAAACTGGCTTTTTGATACCGGCCGGTTTAAGTCGTTTAGTTTTGATGTGCCTGTGATTGTGGTGGGGAATTTGAGTGTGGGTGGTACTGGTAAGACACCACAGATAGAATACTTAGTCCGATTGTTATCTCCGCATTATAAAGTGGCTACCTTGAGCAGAGGTTATAAAAGAAAGTCAGAAGGATTTGTATTGGCTTCGGCAACCTCGAATGCAGAGGAATTAGGGGATGAACCATTTCAAATGGCGCAGAAATTCCCCGAATTAATAGTAGCTGTCGATGCTAATAGAAAGAATGGAATTGAGCAGTTACTCAGCCTGCCCGTTGCGCCTCAAGTAATCCTATTGGATGATGCCTTCCAACACCGTAAGGTAAAAGCTAAAATGTACATTCTATTGACGACTTATAGTGAATTGTATTGTGAGGATTATGTATTGCCAACAGGGAATTTGAGAGAGAGTAGCAGTGGGGCTAAAAGGGCCGATGTGATTATCGTAACCAAATGCCCTCGCGATTTATCTCAATCTGAACAACAACGCATTCAAAAAAAGATAGCAATTAACCGCCCAGTGTTTTTTAGCTATATCGATTATGATGCTGCTATTTATAGTAAAGAAGATACTAAAGAAGTAAGTGCGATTCATTCGATTCCTAAATTGTTAGTGGCGGGTATTGCTAAGCCAGCTCCTTTCTTTTCCTACTTCGATAGTGGAAAGGACGAACGATTGGAATATCCCGATCACCACTTTTTTACCGACAACGATATAAAAACCATTCAACAAAAAGCCAAAGACGGACTGATCATCACTACCGAAAAAGATTATGTACGCCTTAAGGACCAAGGCTTGAAATCACTGTATTACCTTCCTATTAAAAGCCGTTTTATCAATGGGAAAGATGATTTTGAAAGGATAGTGATGGGGGTGGTTGAGTAAGTTGGCGATTTTGAATTTCTATCTTTAGAATTTTAAATATTTTATTTCTAAAAATAATGTTATAGAAACAATTCGAATAGTAATTGTGAAAAAGAATGATGGCTTTTGAGGATATTCTCAAAGCATAAAAGCTGTTGTTGGTGGTGGAGAAACGATTGAAGATTGTAAACAAGATATATTAGATTGCATTGATACTTTAAAGAAATTAAAAATTATCCATTATCATTAACGTGCAAATATGAATTAGAATATCAATTTGATTCAATCGGTTAATACCGCTAAAGTTTCCTTCCCAACTTCCTCACTCACTATACTTTCTAATCTCTAACACCGCTCTTCAAATAAATTTTAACATTTCTCTAATTTTTGTAGTAGTATTTTATAGAGTGATTGCCGTTTTCTTTTTACATTTGAAGGTTGAAGAATTCAAAAGAGGAGTAGTATAGCCAACATATAAGCTGATTGTTTTTTAATTTGATTCTCAATGACTAATAAGAAGATAAATCAATTCAAAAGCATTACTTATGTGGGATCAGGTACAAGAAACAGTTAATTATATCAAAGCAAAAACAGGTTTTACACCGGAATACGGAGTTATTTTAGGTTCGGGTTTGGGTAGTTTTACCGATGATATTCAAATAGAGGTTACTTTACCGTATACTGAAATCCCAAATTTTCCTGTTTCAACGGTTCAAGGCCATAAAGGCGCCTTAGTATTTGGAACTATTGGCACTAAAAAAGTGGTGGCTATGCAAGGCCGTTTTCATTTTTATGAAGGCTATGATATGAAGCAGGTAACTTTTCCTGTTCGTGTAATGAAGTATTTAGGAGTAACTAAATTAGTAGTGTCAAATGCTTCGGGAGGAGTGAATCCAAGTTATAAAGTAGGTTCAATTGTATTGATTAAAGATCATATCAATATGATGCCGGAGCATCCTTTAAGAGGCAAAAATGACGAGCGTTTTGGACCTCGATTTGTCAATATGAGTGAGCCATACAACCGATCAATGATTGTTAAGGCAAAGGAAATCGCTCAAGAGTTAAACATTGAAGTGCACGATGGTGTATACCTAGGCTTGCAAGGACCTACATTCGAAACCTTGGCAGAATACAAAATGGTAAAAGCGCTTGGCGCAGATTGCGTGGGAATGTCTACCGTTCCTGAAGTAATCGTTGCCCGTCATATGGAATTGGAATGCTTTGGACTTTCTGTCATTACCGATATGGGGGATGAAGAAAACATAGAAGAAGTAAACCACGAAGAAGTATTGAAAGCAGCGCAAACTGCCGAACCTCACGTTAGAAATCTAATCAAAACCTTGATCGAAAAATATTAGTTCTTAGTAACTAATAGTATCAAATCAATTAATCGAGAGGAATATCCAATCTCATTGTCGTACCAACCCACAACTTTGACCATTTGGTCAATGACAGAAGTCAGTTGTGCATCAAACAGACAAGAGTGTCGGTTTCCAATAATATCTACAGATACAATAGGGTCTTCAGTATAGTCAAGAATTCCTTTAAAGTTGGTTTCAGAAGCGACTTTAAAGGCATTGTTGATTTCTGCTATGGAGACTTTTCTTTTTACATTAAAAGTAATATCGGTTAATGAACCATCGGGTACTGGAACGCGAATGCCACAACCTCCAATTTTACCATCCATTTCTGGGAAGATTTTAGTCAAGGCTTTAGCTGCTCCAGTTGTTGTTGGTACAATAGACTGACTGGCACCTCTTGCGCGTCGTAAATCTTTATGCGGTTGGTCGTGCAGACTTTGATCTGTAGTATAGGAATGGACAGTAGTAATATAAGCTTGCTCAATACCGCATAAGTCGTTGATGATTTTCATCATCGGAGCGGCATTGTTTGTGGTGCAGCTAGCATTGGAAATAATAGTTTCAGTACCGTCGAGTATATGTTCGTTTACACCTAATACTACTGTTTTAATATTGTCCACTTCAGATGGAGCTGAGAGGATTACTCGTTTGGCACCTGCTAGAGCAATATGTGCATGGATGTCCTCAAAGCTTTTGTATTTACCCGTCGATTCAATAACGATATCAATATCAAGTGCCCCCCAATTTAATTTGGCAATTTCTCTTTCGTGAAAAAACAAATACGATTTACCCTCAACGATAATTCCCTGCTCATCATAACTCACCAAATATGGTAATTTCCCGTGTATGCTATCGTATTTGATTAAATGCGACATAGTGTGATTGTCGGCAATATCATTGATGGCAACCACTTCAATAGAAGGATGATTGAGTAATAGACGAAACAAATTTCTTCCGATACGTCCAAAACCGTTGATGGCAATTCTTGTTTTCAAAGTTGAATAGTGCTTATATTATAAGATGTGTTTTTGAGCGTGGTAGCTTGAGCGAACTAAGGCACCGCTTTCCACGTGACGGAATCCCATCTCTTTTCCAATTTGTTCGTATTTGGCAAATTGTTCAGGAGTGATAAATTCTTTTACAGGTAAGTGTTTTTTACTCGGTTGCAAGTATTGACCTATAGTAATAATATCCACATTTTGATTGCGGATATCTTGCATCGTCTCAATAACTTCGGCTTCGGTTTCTCCAAGGCCTAGCATAATCCCCGATTTAGTACGTCGAATGCCTTGCTCTTTTAAGTAACGCAATACTTCTAAACTCTTATCGTATTTAGCTTGTATACGTACCTCGCGCGTCAATCGGCGAACGGTTTCCATATTATGGGAAACTACTTCTGGATTAGCCGCTACTATACGATCTATATTAGTAGTGTTTCCCTGAAAGTCGGGAATTAAGGTTTCAAGCGTTGTGTTAGGATTCATTCTTCGGATAGCCAAAACGGTTTCATACCAAATAATCGATCCCATATCTTTTAAGTCATCTCTGTCAACACTAGTGATAACAGCGTGTTTGATGTTCATCAATTTGATAGAACGCGCTACTTTTTCTGGTTCGTCCCAATCCACTGTTTCTGGACGTCCCGTTTTTACACCACAAAACCCACAAGAACGGGTGCAAATATTTCCTAATATCATAAAGGTAGCAGTGCCTTCTCCCCAGCATTCTCCCATATTAGGACAACTCCCCGATGTACAAATCGTATTCAGTTTGTATTTGTCTACTAAACCTCTAAGTTCAGTGTATTTTTGACCAATAGGTAGCTTTACTTTAAGCCATTTTGGTTTGCCGATAGGTAAGGTGTTTTCAGTAACAGATTCCATAATCACATTTTTGAAGTGCAAAGATAAGGATATTGAATTATAAAATAGAAGAAAGAAGAAAGAGGCAAGAAGAAAGATGTTTCGTTAAGATTATAGAGAATAGAATATAGAAAATAGACATAGAGGAAAGAGGAAAGAAGCAAGAAGCAAGATATTGCGTGAAGAATATAGAGAATGGAAAATAGAGCAAGAAGCAAGAAGCAAGATATTGTGGTTTGAATATAGAGAATAGAGGAAAGATTTTTTTTTGATATTGTGGAATTTGAAAGCTCTTTGAAGGCGATATATTGGTAGTAAAATGATTAATAATGACAAATTGTCCCGTTGGAACGGTATATATTAAGAGCTATTAATACGATAGAAATTCACGTCTCGAAACCTGACAGGTTTTTAAAAACCTGTCAGGTTTGCTAATAACATCAATTATAGAAACAATTAATAAATTGGTCAACACTAATCAGGGAAGTTCAATGCGGATAGTGAATAGTGAAAAAGGATAGATATAGAAGGTACTTACAAATCCCGTAAGGATGGACTATTTTGTAGCGACGGATTTTAATCCGTTGTAGAAAAAAAAGGGAATAGTGAATTTATAGATATTCTTTGATTCAGATTTTTCTATTACAAAAAAAACCTGCAAGCTCTTTCGAAACTTACAGGCTCAACATGGATCTATAAAAATGGATTAACAGAATTTACATAGTGATTGTAATTGGCAATGTGAATAAGGTGCGCACTGGTTGATTGTCTTTAACACCAGGAGCCCATTTGGTTTTTAATGATTTTAATACTCTTATTGCTTCGTTGTCAACTGCAGGATTCGTGTTTTTTAACACGGTAATGTTGGTCATTGTTCCATTTTTTTCAATTACAAAGGACACCATTACACGAACAGATTCTTCTTCAATTTCTTGTTTTTCAAAATTGGTGCTTACATAGTTGTAAAAGTTTTTGATGCCCCCAGGGAATGACGGTTGACGGTCCAATTCAAATGATTTCACTGGGCTGTTGTCTGGGATAGGAAGGGGGGTATTAGTATTAGGGCCTGTGCCACTACCTCCTGTAGTTGCTGTCCCAGTCCCTACTTCACCTCCAGTCGAACTATTGTTAGAAGTTGGTAAATCACTATTTTGAGGAACCTCTTGAGTTGCACTTTGAGTTTCTACCGGTCTATACGATGGGTTTTCAGGTACTGGTATAGGGTCAATTATTTTCTTTTTCGGCACTACGTTCTCAGGTAGCTTAGGGTGATCAATAGATGTATTTGGATAATGCACTAAAACAATAGTGTCAGTAATGTCAGGAACACTATTCGTTTTAGGAGTAGTACCAAAGGAACTTAATATAAGCCCCAAACCTGATAAAGAAGCGATAAAAGTTAATCCGAAAAGGAATGCAGTAATAGTAGTTTTAGAATTGTTGTTGCGCAATTGGTACGCTCCGTATTCTTTGTTTTTGCCTTCAAAAACAAGATCAATCCATTTTTTCTCAAAGATACTAACGTTTGACATAATAAATAGTTTTAATGGTTAAGTATCGGTGTTACATACGCAAGGTGTTTTGATTTTATAACGCAAAGAATTTATTGTTATTGTGTGAATATTTTAATAATAGTAAAATATGTTTATAGGATTCTGTGTTGTTGTTCTTTTTTAATAAAAAATAAACAGTGTTCTTGTATGTAAAAATAGAACGCGGATTTAACGGATCACTTCGTGAATCGCGGATTTAGCAGACTAGTGTAATAATTGTGATTAGTGTGTGATGAATTTACCACAGATTCACGAATTATTAATTTAGGTTCCCTATTGGAATTTGGAATTTCCCTAATTGGAATTTCCCTAATTGGAATTTGGAATTTAATAATTGGAATTTTTTAAAAAAAAGTTATTCGCCAACAGCGCCTATTGCCTATTGCCTAAAAATTGCCTAATTATTGTCCTTTAATGATTTCCGCCAAAAGTTTCTTTGCACGCAACAATTTGATTTTAACGTTGCTCAATGGTTCATTGAGTTGTTCAGAGATTTCTTGATAGCTCATTTCTTGAAAGTAACGCAGTTGAATTACCTCTTGATAATGCGGTTTTAATTCTTTGATGAATTGCAGTAATTGGGAAAGATTTTGTTCCGTAATCAGCTCGTCTTCCGCACTGGGAGAGCTGTCGGCGACATTGTATGCTTGATGGTCTTCTTCGTCGGTGATTTCCACAAATAGAGAAGATTTCTTTTTTCGGAGTAAATCGATATGTACATTTTTAGCGATAGCAATCAACCAAGTGTTGAATTGAAATTCGGGGTTGTACATTGTGATTTTGTCAAAAGCTTTGGAGAAGGTTTCGATAGCAATATCTTCGGCATCGGTTTCGTTTTCGGTGCGTTTGAGCATGAAACCATACACTTCATTCCAGTAATGATCCAACAAGTAAGTAAAGGCAATTTGGTCGCCTTTCTTTGCTTTTTCTATGTAGGTGATTATTTCCACTGAACTGGTTTGGAGATTGAATTGGTAAGCATCACGTTTAATTGCGTGAAGATAAGGAATATTTCAATGATTGGATACCAATACATTACATCTTTCTCTTTGAGTTTACCTGCTGCAAATCCAAGGGATAGCCAAGCAAATAGATAGCGGAAACCAATCAAACTCAAAACAATGATCCATTGAAACTGAAAAGCCAACAATACTATAGGTAAAATAATAAATAGCAATTGCGTAACATAGAATACTGCCAATTGTGTTTTGTCAAATGATTTGTAATGTTGTGCCGTAGCCACGTGTCTTCTCTTTTGTTTGAACCAATCTTTAAAGCTGGTTTTAGGTTTTGAGAATGTTACACTTTCAGGGGAATAACAAATGCTAGTATTGTTGGCTGTTGCTGCTTGATTGATGAATAAATCATCATCCCCAGAACGGATTTTCATATGGTCCATAAATCCGCGAACTTTAAAGAACTCCTCGCGTTTGTAGGCCATATTTCTACCTACTCCCATATAGGGTTTTCCCAATCGCGTCCAAGAAAAATATTGGGTCGCAGTAAGCAAAGTTTCAAATCGGATGATTTTGTTTAGGAAAGAACCTTTGATTTTTTCATAGGCTCCGTATCCTAATACTATTGTTTTTTCTTTAGTAAAATGCGCAGTCATTTCCTTAATCCATTCCGTAGATTGAGGATAACAATCGGCATCGGTAAAGAGTAAATACTCGTTTTTGGCTGCCTTGATTCCCAGTGTTAAGGCAAACTTTTTATTGCCCCAAAAAGCTTCGTTGTTTTCAACTTTCACCAATTTTACATTCGAATATTCTTTTTCAAAAGCTTCAAAAACCTCAAGGGTTTCATCACTAGAGGCATCGTCGATTAATACAATTTCGTAATCAGGATAGTTTTGTTGCGCCAATAAAGGAATGAAGTTTTTTACATTTTCTTCCTCATTTTTAGCACATACAATTACAGATAGCGGTACTCTTTTAGGAGTGCTTGCTTGAGGCTTAGCAAATGAAAACTTGCCGAAAAACACCACATAATACAAGAATTGTACAAGGATAACCGCAATGAATAAACAGAAAATGATTAATAACATAGTGATTTATAGTCTTTTTTAAAACGTGTGCAAAAGTATGAAATTCAAATGGAAATAGAAATTC
>CANCJZ010000067.1 GCA_947378465.1 Flavobacteriaceae bacterium | reverse complement strand
TGTAAGGTAACTTCTATATTTTTCCTTTTGTTTTTTGTCATAATATCTCATCTCTATTCGCAATTTCTATATGCTATGCTCTATTCTCTATTTTCTTTAAACGCAACATCTTGACTCTTGATTCTTGATTCTTGCCTCTATTCGCAATTTCTATATGCTATGCTCTATTCTCTGTTTTCTCTAAACGCAACATCTTGCCTCTTGCTTCTTGCTTCTTTCCTCTAAAAGTAAACATCTTTCTACTAATGTAATTTAGAGAAACAAATACTTTTGCCTATTTTTACAATGATAAAATAATCACATTTTAAAAATCCCTATACAATGAAAATCAAATTACTTCTAAGCGTATTGATGCTTTTCGGTTATCAAAGCTTTTTTGGACAACAAACAGACGGTCATCAAGCAAACGATTCGGTAAAGCACGATGCTATGACTTATGAAAAACAAGTAAAAGCCGACAACGAACGGATGGCTCAACAGGAAAAAGCTGATAAAATGGCTTTGAAAGAGCAGAAAAAAATTGAAAAACAACAACGAAAACTGGAAAAAGAACAGCGGAAGTTAGAAAAAGAGCAACGCAGAGCTGAAAGAGCCAAAGAAAAAATGGCCTCCGCGGAAAACAAAGTCAGTAAGTACCAAAACAAATTGGAAAAAGAACAAAAACGCCTTTCAAAACTGCAAGACCGATTGGGAAGAGATCAAGCCAAAGGCAATTTAGATGCAAGAGACTTAGAGCGAGCCAATGAAAAAATTGCCAAACAACAATCTAGAATTAGCGATGTTCAAGAAGATTTGGCTAAAGCACAAAAGAAATTACAAAAATTAGTAGATTAAACTTTTCTTCATAAAAAAATACCCCTTTAGAAAACTAAAGGGGTATATTATTTTACAAATTAAATCCTTACGATTTAATAAGTTCTTTTTTTACTTTAGAAGTGATCTCTTTGTTACCTCCTTTGTTCAAATCATCTAACACGTGAACGGCTTCTTCTACATAAATATCTTTGGACAAACTTTCGTGCCAATCGTCTCTTTTTAATTTAAGAGCAGGATCTTTTTTCATTAATTCTTCTTCATAAGGCAACGAACGGAATTTTAAATCATTGGTGTAATTTGCCAATACTTTGAATTTTTTATTTGCATCTTCCAAAGATTTTTGGTGTTGTTTGAATTTTTCTAATTGCAAACTGTATACATTTTCTTTGTTACGAGCATCGATCCATTTGGCATTGTCATCAATCAATTTGAATTGCGAATTGTTCAGAATACGCATTTTACTATTGGCAATCGCCAATTCAAAATTATTTGTTTTGCTCCAAGGAGTATAGTTAAGGGGATCAATTTTATCCCAAGGCATAGCATTTTCAGTGTCTTTTTCACCCATTTTTAAATAAGCATAACGATCCGGCATCACCACATCACTACTTACACCTTCTAACTGAGTAGATCCACCGTTGATACGGTAGAATTTTTGAATGGTCGTTTTTAATGCTCCTAAATCGCCAACATTACTTCCTCTCACAAATTGGCCGAAATCAATAACGTTTTGAACCGTTCCTTTACCATAGGTTTGCTTACTTCCAATAATTACCGCTCTTTTATAATCTTGCATAGCAGCCGCTAATATTTCAGAAGCGGAAGCCGAAAATTCGTTCACCATAATTACTAATGGTCCATCCCATTGGATTCTAGGATCAGTATCAGGAAGAGGTTCAACCCCACCATTTGCTGATTTTACTTGTACAATAGGTCCTTTATCAATAAATAAACCCGCAATATCTACTACGGTTTTTAAAGAACCTCCTCCATTATCTCTAACGTCAAAAACTAATCCTTGTACATTTTCCGCTTTTAATCGGTCAATTTCCAAAGCGATATCTTTAGCGGCATCGCGTTTGTCTTTGTTTTCAAAATCAATATAAAATTTAGGAAGATAAATCACTCCGTATTTCATTCCATTTTTTTCAACAACCGATGATTTAGCATAGGTTTCTTCAATTTCCACTTCATCACGGATGATGGTAATTACTTTGATAGAACCGTCAGTTTTCTTCACTGTCAATCGAACTTCTGTTCCTTTAGGGCCTTTGATTTTTTTCACCACATCATCCAAACGCATTCCCACAACATCCACAGGCTCTTTGTCACCTTGTGCAACTTTCAATACAATATCACCAGCTTCTAATTGTTTGCCTCTCCAAGCAGGACCACCCGAAATCAATTCAGAGATTTCAGTATAATCGTTTTTCTTTTGCAAACGAGCCCCAATACCTTCTAATTTACCACTCATACTCACGTCAAAACGCTCTTTTTCCTCAGCTGGGAAATACGAAGTGTGGGGATCAAATTGTGCGGCTATGGAATTGATAAATACCGAGAACCAATCTTCACGATCTAAATCTTTAATGACTCCAAAATATTCGTTTAGGGATTTTAAAGTACTCTCTCTACTGGATTTTTCTAATTCCAAATACGATTTAGGAGGGTCGTTTTTAGTTTTTTCTAAATTATCCAAGAATTTTTTCTCTAACTCAGGAGTGAGTTTTGTACCCATTTTCTTTTTATACTCTTGAAGTTTTTCCGAAACTGACTTTCCTTTGTCTTTTTGAAGATCTTCTTGCATTTTTTGATTTTCAACCAAAGTAGACAAGGCAGACAATTTTACTTGTTTGCGCCATTTTTCCTTTAGCTCATCTACATTTTTAGCATACGGCAATTTGTCATAATCCGTGTTGATTTCCTCATTAACGGTATAGTTAAAAGGTTCTGACAAAGCGTCTTTGTAGTATTCTTTGCTTTCTTCCATACGTTTCATCAAACGAGTGTAAGTCAAATCGAAGAAAGTTAAGTCTTTGTCAAGGATTTCATCGTCAATCAAAGTTTCATATTTAGCAAACTCATCGATATCGGATTGCAAAAAGAAACGCTTAGAAGGATCAAGCGCTTTAATATAATCGGAATAAACACCTTTTGAAAGCTTATCATCAATAGCTGCGGGATGATAATGTCCTTTTTCAATTACAAAGGTCAAAAGTTCTAATAATAATTTGTCTTTTTCAGGATCGCCACTGTTAGTTGATTTTGGGATAAAGCTCCATAAACCAATCGACGCTAAAACTACGAGTAGTAGTATTTTATAATGTCTTTTCATAAATTGAAATATTGTATTCATTAATTTTTTTTCTAGGTATACAAAAAACTATGCCAAGATAATTCATAGTTGTCTAATTTTTTGTTAAAACAAAAATTATCTTTTGTTAAATTTCTTAAAAGACTCAAACTTAATTTTTTTGTAATGTTGTAAGTACTAAATTAAGTACTTTTGTTACATTCAAAAAAAAAGTTATGTCAAATAAGCCGCTGATATTAGTTACCAATGACGATGGAATCAATGCCCCTGGAATCAGAGCCTTAATCGCTGTAATGACTGAAATAGGTGACGTTGTAGTGGTGGCCCCGGACAGTCCTCAAAGCGCCATGGGTCATGCCATCACAATAAACAACACCCTTCATATCAATAAAATTTCCAAAGAAGGCGCAGCTATTACGGAATACAGTTGTTCCGGAACTCCAGTAGATTGCGTTAAGATTGCAGTAAATGAAATCATGAAACGCAAGCCTGACTTGTGTGTATCGGGAATCAATCACGGTTCGAATTCATCCATAAATGTGATTTATTCGGGGACGATGAGTGCAGCTGTTGAAGCGGGTATTGAAGGAATTCCTGCCATTGGTTTTTCCTTATTGGATTATAATTGGAATGCTAATTTTGAGGAAATAAAATCTTTTGTAAAGAAAATAGCTACTGAAGTATTAAGTAACAAATTGCCAGAAGGCGTTATTCTGAATGTGAATTTCCCAAAACTTAGTGCCGAAGAAATCAAAGGAGTGAAAATTTGCCGTCAGGCGAAAGCCTTATGGGAAGAGCGTTTTGACAAACGTCAAACTCCTATGGGAAAAGATTACTATTGGCTTACGGGTACCTTTGTCAATTTAGACAAAGGAGAAGACACCGACGAATGGGCTTTGGCACATGGCTATATCTCTATAGTCCCTGTTCAATTTGACCTAACGGCACATCATGCTATTCAAAATTTAAACACTTGGAATTTATAATATAATCATGCAAAAAAAAGATTTATTTATCGGCTTTATCATTGGAATAGTAGCAGCTACTCTTGGAGCATATATTATGGTAGAATCATTAACCCATTATAATTTATTCACAGATTACAAAAAACTGCAAGAAGAAGAGTTGTTGGGTAAAGTGATTACGCTTGGTTCCATCTTAAATATCATCCTCTTTTTTGTTTTAATTAAAAAGAACAAAGAATTAATGGCTAGAGGGATTGTGCTGGCTACCATTATTCTTACTCTTTTTACAATGTTTATCTAATTATGAAATACTATATCATAGCAGGAGAAGCTTCGGGCGATTTGCATGGTGCCAACCTTATGAAAGCCTTGTACCAAGAAGATCCTCAGGCGGAGATTCACTTTTGGGGTGGCGATTTGATGCAGCAAGCGGGAGGTACATTGGTAAAACATTACAGAGAGCTTGCCTTTATGGGATTTGCAGAAGTAGTGATGAACCTAAAAACCATCCTTAATAATATCAAATTCTGTAAAGCAGATATAGAACGTTTTCAGCCGGATGTCATCATCTTTATTGATTATCCTGGATTCAATATGAGGATTGCAAAATGGGCTAAGGAAAGAGGTATTAAAACTCATTATTATATTTCCCCTCAAATATGGGCTTGGAAAGAAAGTAGAATCAAAGCCATCAAACGCGATTTTGACAAATTGTATGTCATCCTTCCTTTTGAAAAAGATTTTTATGAAGTAAAACACCAATTTCCTGTGGAGTTTGTAGGACATCCTTTGATTGATGCCATTCATAACAGAACGGTGATTGACGGTAGTGTTTTTAGAAAAGAAAACCACCTGGACGATAAACCCATCATTGCGATCCTTCCGGGTAGTCGCAAGCAAGAAATCTCTAAAATGCTTAGCGTAATGTTGAGCATGGTGGATGATTTTCCTGATTATCAATTTGTAATTGCGGGGGCGCCTAGTCAAGAGTTTGAGTTTTATAATCAATTTTTAAATAATGAAAATGTAAAATTCATTTCCAACAAAACTTATGATTTGTTGAGTAATGCTACTGCAGCCTTGGTTACTTCGGGTACGGCTACTTTAGAAACGGCTTTGTTTAAAGTTCCTGAAGTGGTGTGCTATAAAGGAAATTGGGCTTCGTATCAAATTGCGAAACGCATCATTACCCTTAAATACATCTCATTGGTCAACTTGATTATGGATCAAGAAGTCGTTACCGAATTGATTCAAGACGAGTGCAACACTAAAAACATCAAAAAAGAACTTTCAAAATTGTTAGAACCTGAGTATAGAAGCAAATTATTGCAACAATACGATGCCCTAGAAGAAAAATTAGGTGGTATGGGTGCCAGTCAAAAGACCGCTCATTTGATTGTTCAAAATATTTAAAACTCATTGGTATAAAATAGTTCCATTGTAACAATTGTTACTACTGTTCCTAATTAAATTAGATACATTTGATTTGAAATCAATAAATCTCCAATGATTATGAAAAAAAATATGGGTCCAACTGATAAAATTATCCGCCTTATAGTGGCGCTAATTTTGGCTACTCTTTCGTATATGGGTGTAGTTACTGTTACAGTAGGTATTGTCTTTTATGCAGTAGCTATAGTATTTGCCTTGACAAGTATGATTAGTTTTTGTCCGCTTTATGTTCCATTCGGAATTTCAACTTGCAAAAAGAAATAACAGTTAAAAGAGTTGCTGAAAAGTAACTCTTTTTTTGTCGTTTAAATTTTCAATACTTTTATACTTATGAAAGTATTGAAATTCCCAATGGCCAAAATTTCCATAGGTTTTGTAATAGGCATTGGCATTGCTCATTATTTAAAACCTACGCTTGGCGATGTGATTATCATACTTTCTATTCTAGTAATTCTTTTAATTGTTCTTTTCTTTTTATCTAAAAAAAGACAAAACCTTAGGCCTTATTTTGGAATTACGGCAGTGCTTCTTTCAATAGTTGGCGGCATGGTTTGTTTAGGTATTCAAAATGAAGGTTTGAATAAAAAGCATTACCTACATTGTATTCAAGATAAAAATTATCATTGTTATCTTTCCCTTACGGTACTGGAACAAATCAAAAGTACCCCAAAAAATAGTCGCTACATTGTAGCCGTTCATCAAATCAATCATCGAAATTGCATTGGGAAAGCCCTATTGAACATTGCTAAGGATACTGCTCTTAAGCGTTGGCATTGTGGCAGTATGCTACTTGTCGAAGGATCTTTTTATAAAAATAAAAAAACCAGCAATCCCAATCAGTTTGATTACAAAGCCTATTTGGAAAACCAACAGATTTATGCCCAAATCTTCACCAGCAAACAACACTTACTGACTACTGCTACTGAAGACAGAAGTCTCCCTTATTATACTTCCAGACTAAGAAACAGCATCATTGCTAATTTAGAGCAGCATCATTTTAAAACAAAAGAATTGAATATTGTTATTGCCCTTATCCTGGGACAACAACAAGAAATCGATCCCGAGTTAGTGAAAGATTATCAATATGCAGGTGCCATCCATATCCTATCAGTTTCGGGTTTGCATGTTGCCTGTATTTTGTTTTTTATCCAATTCTTACTCCAACCTATCCCCAATCATCGCAAAGGCTCCTTTATCAAACTGACGATTATTCTATTATCCTTATGGCTGTTCGGACTGATGGCCGGGATGGCGCCGTCCGTGCTGCGTTCAGTGACGATGTTCAGCTTTATGGCAATAGGATTGTATTTGAAGCGAACGGTCAACTTTTATCATACCTTATTGGTATCGATCTTTTTGATCTTATTATTTGAGCCTTCATTTCTATTTGAAATCGGATTTCAATTGAGCTATTTGGCATTATTTTTTATAGTTTGGCTCCAACCCTTACTGGCCTCCCTATGGAAACCGAACAACAAAATCGCAAATTATTTCTGGGGACTCCTCACAGTGTCCTTCGCAGCTCAATTGGGAACATTCCCATTGAGCTTGTATTACTTTCATCAATTCCCAGGGTTGTTTTTTATCACTAATTTATTAATCCTACCCTTACTGACCCTCATTCTAGGGATCGCTTTATTCGTAGTAGTACTCTCCGCCTTCAATTGGGTGCCGTATTATCCAATGGTGGCTTTGGAATGGAGTATTATGGGATTGAATAGTATCATTAGTTGGGTAGCTTCCTTTGAACGCTTTATTTTAAAAGATATTCCGTTTAATATTCCATTAATGCTCAGTAGTTATTTATTAATTATAGCTGCAATATTGTTTGCAAAAGAACCAAAATACAAGAGGCTCATTTATGCATTAGTTGCCCTACTCTTTTTTCAAACCACTTTGATTTATAATCAATATAATAGTAAAAGGAAAAAGGAATGGATTGTTTATGACTGCAAAGGAAAAACACTAATCAGTGCACGTGAAAATGGTGGAGTGATTGTTTATAGTTCGGAAAGTTTTAATAAAAACAGCAAAGAGGAATTGCTGATCAAACCTTATGTGATTGCGAATTTTTGTAAAATAAAATCAAAGCAGCGTTTGCGTAATTTTTATTATTATAAAAATAAAAAAATAATGCTAATCAATGGAAAAAGTAACTACCTCATCCATCAAAAGGCAGATATTGTAATTCTATCCCAATCCCCTAGAATAAATTTAGAACGCTTGTTGCAAAATTGGAAGCCCCAATTGATTATTGTGGATGGATCGAGTTATACTTCCTATAAAAGAAGATGGAAGGCAACAGCCTTAAAAGAAAAAATCCCTTTCCACGATACATCGGAAAAGGGATTCTATAAATTATGATTTTTTAGCTTTCTTGGTTTTTTCAGTTTTAGCAGGAGCGGCAGGTTTTGGTTCCGCAACATATCTACTTACAATTTGATTGGCTCCTTCTATCCATTTTGAAGGACCACCCGCAACATAACCAGTGCTACCTAATTGCTCAAAGTTAGTTTTACCATCCTTAATTGTTGGTTTCACAAACCAAACTGTTGGATATCCTTGCACTTGAAACATTTGTTGCATTTGGTTATTTTGAGCTTTAATCGCATCGGGTTGTGGGGTTCTTCTAGGAAAATCTAATTCAACCAGAACGGCGTGTTCTTTTGCCCAAGAAACAAATTCAGGAGTTTTGAACACTTCATTTTGCAAACGCATACACCATCCGCACCAATCACTACCTGTAAAAAACAAAAATAAAGGCTTTTGTTCCAGTCTGGATACTTCAATCGCTTTAGACAAATCAGTATGCCAAGTCAATCCTTCTTGAGCTTGAGTAGTTAATGAAGTAATCACTAAAAATAAGGTAATTGCTATTTTTTTCATCGTATAAATTTTTTAAAATATTTCTTCGGTCAAAAAGAATGCCGAAATTTAAGGAAATTATTTTACTTCTTGCATTAGTTTTTTTACTAAAGGTGAAATTACTATCAATAATACCCCTGCGATCAAAGCATAAAGAGCCAATTGATAATAGCCTTCCGTATAGCCTTGCAGTTTAGTTAACAAGGAAGCTTTCTCATCCGGTGAAGACATTCCCGCTCCTAACAATCCAGCTGCATATTGCCCATAAGCACTGGCTAAGAACCACATCCCCATCATCATTCCCGATAGTCGTTTTGGGGAAAGTTTGGTCATAATCGACAATCCTATTGGTGATAAACACAATTCTCCAAAGGTAATTACAAAATAAGCTAAGGTAAAAACATTTAAAGAAGTTACTCCATTTGTATCTGCAAAAAACTTAGTATAATAGAATACATAAAAGGCTAAAGCAAGGAACAAAAAGCCCAAGCCAAACTTGATTACGGTATTAGGTTCTACTTTCTTTTTAGCCATTGCTAACCATACTAACCCTAGAATAGGACTAAAGATAATTACAAATAATGAGTTGGAGGTATTGTTGACAATATTCGGATTGATGTCAAAAAACAATAGTGTATGATGCAAATTATTTTTAGCAAACAAAGCCAAGGAACCACCACTTTGCTCAAAGAAGGCCCAAAAGATTACCGAAAACATAATGAATACAAAGGCCGCAATTAATTTGCGTTGTGCCTTATTGTCTTTCTCCATTATGGTTTCATATAAGAAGTACAATATCGCTAAGGGCCCGATGGTGTACATAAAATAATCCGTGTAATCCGTGTTTTTAATCATCATAAAGATTAAAGGAATACTGATTAGGGAACCAACATAAACCATTATTTCCCTAGTCGTTCTTTTGGCAGTTGATAATTCTTGTAAAGGAGAATCTCCAATAGGGCCTAAAGATTTTTTAGTCAACATAAAGGTAGCTAATCCAATTACCATTACTACAGCTGCCGATAAAAAGGCATAACTCCATCCATAATCTTTACTAGTCCCTAAATATACACAAACCGAACCTCCTAATAAGGCTCCAATATTAATCCCTGAATAGAACAATCCAAATCCGGCATCTCTACGAGGATCGCCTTCTTTGTATAAATCACCTACCATAGAAGAAATATTTGGTTTGAAGAAACCTGTCCCAATAATAGATAAGGTAATTCCAAAATAGAAAAATTGTTGTGGAGAAAAGGCAATGATTAAGTTTCCAAGAATCATTACTAAAGCGCCAAAAGTCAAGGATTTTTTAAAACCTAAAATCTTATCCGCAAAGATTCCTCCTATAAAGGTAAAGGCATAAACAAAAGCCTGAATTGCGCCGTATTTTAAATTGGCTTCTTTGTCGGACAAGGAAAGTCCTAACAATTGATCCGCCATAAAGATGGTCAATACCCCACGCATTCCATAGAAGCAAAACCGCTCCCACATTTCAACCAAAAACAAATACCAAAGTTGTTTTGGATATTTACCTTCAAAATTCTGTATCTGTTCTAATGTTAGTTTATTTTCCATATTAGTTGATTCCTTTTTCTTTCATTACTTTATTCAAATTTTTTACTAATGCAAACATCAGTAAGGTTGCAAACATTAAGAGACCGAAGTTTACCCAGAAGAAGTTAGATTTATCATCATACGAATCCCACATACTCGCTAATACTCCACTCAGTTTGTTTCCTATTGAGGTAGATAAAAACCAACCTCCCATCATCAAGGCGGTAATATTCTTCGGACTCAATTTAGATACTACCGATAGCCCCATCGGACTGAGGAATAGTTCTCCAATAGTGATGATTCCATAATTGGCTACTAGCCACCACACACTTACTTTTTCTGTACCGTTATTGCCTATATGCACCGCAGCCACCATCACTAATACAGACAAAGCGGAGATTAACAATCCAAAAGCAATTTTGGTAGGCGTACTTGGCTCTTTCTTTCTGCTTCTTAAGAAGGTAAAGAAAGCCACCACTAAAGGCGTTAATAGAATAACCCATCCCGGATTGATGGATTGACTTAAATTGGTTGCCCATAAACTTACCGTAGAATTTTCTTTTGGCAGTTTATCTTTGGCTACATTTCTAAAATATACGGGATAGTTGATTTCTTTTTTAACTTCTCCATTTTCTTTTTGCAAGCGGAAACTGGCATCGTATAATTCGGTAGAATCTTTTTTGTATTCTACTTCTTTGGATAATTTTAAATTGCTAAACACCGCTTGGGTATTTCCTGTAATCTCTCTATCGGTATAACGATCCGCCCAAGTAGTCAAAGCCGAACCATTTAATTTGAACACAGCCCAAAACAAGATCACTACGGCAAAGATGGATAATAAAGCACCAATAGGTCTTTTGTCTTCCGCTTTTGCTTTGAAATACAAACTAGCATAAAAGTACACCACAGGAATACAAGCAAAGATAAAGGCATCCGTACTGTCCGAACCAAAGATGGCACAATCCGGATTGGCATCAGAGGCAACTCCTTTTAGGAACCAACCGATTACTCCAAAAACTACAGAAGGCAAAAGAATAAAAAGCACAATTTTATAAAAAGGCATGTCGCCTTCTTGCACTCCTTTTTTCTGATCATAGCCCACATAGTGTTTGGTTCCCAACAAGAAAACAATCACACCAATAAACATTCCTATACCGGCCGCCATAAAGGCATATTGCCAACCCAAAAGAATTTGCAAAGCCGCTCCAAAGAAGTTACAGATAAACGCGCCTACATTGATCCCCATATAAAAGATATTGTAGCCTTCGTCTTTTTTGTCTTTATAAGCTTCTTGCGAATAAAAATTCCCTAATAAAGTAGAAATATTGGGTTTGAAGAATCCATTTCCCACAATCACCAAAGTCATTGCCACATATAAAATGGTCAAATTATGAACGCCCATCAGAAGATAACCAACACCCATCAACAATCCGCCGATAACAATTGATTTTCTATAACCCAAATATCGATCGGCAATTAAGCCCCCAACAAAAGGAGTTAAAAACACTAAGGCAATAAAAGTTCCATACAAATCCGAAGCTTCTTTTTCGGTCATAGCAAAACCAGCCTCTACATCTTTGAGATAAAGGGTAAAAATTCCAATCATTAAATAATAACCGAAACGCTCCCACATTTCCGATAAAAACAAAAAAGGCAAGGCTTTAGGATGATTTTTCCACATACTTTTTAATTTAAAAAAACAAACCTACAAGGGATTCTTGTAGGTTTGAAAGATATAAAAATATTTTTTAATACAAATTATCTATTCTCCACAGACAAATCAATGCCTTCTACGTGGTCATTGTGTTGCATTTTCTCTAATTTAGAACTTAAGAAAAATAATATTGCCGCAGCAGTTCCTGACATAATGATAAATAAAATGAAGAACTCATATAAATTATTGATTTCAAATCCTATAAAGTGAGTTGCTCCCCCTTTACCATCTTCCCCACCAGGAATTAAAGCACTTAATGTTCCTGCAAATTTGTTTGCAGCTGCATTTGCTAAGAACCAAGTCCCCATCATTAAAGATGACAAACGTAAAGGTGCTAATTTAGAAACCATTGACAATCCAATTGGTGATAAACATAATTCTCCCATAGTGTGAATTACATACAAACCAATCAACCACCACATTGATACTTTATCTCCAACACCTAATCCTTTTACAGCGATTGCAATTACCACATATCCTAAAGCAACTAAAGATAAACCAATTGCCATTTTCTTTGGAGATGATGGTTCTAATTTACGTGCATATAAGAATCCCCAAATTATTGTAAAGATAGGAGCTAATGAGATAACCGCTAATGGATTCACCGATTGAAAATATGAAGCTGGCATTTCCCAACCGAATAATGTTCTGTTGGTTTGTCTATCTGCAAATAAAGTCAATGAAGCACCTGCTTGCTCGAATGCGCCCCAAAAGAAGATTACGAAAAACGCCAAGATAAAGATTACTATTATACGGTTCATCTCAATTTTAGACAAACTTTTATCAGTCAAAATAAGTATAGGCATAACAATCATAGCACCATAAATAAAGTAGCTGATGATATCTACATCGTTATGAAATAACTGTTTGAAGTTTAACATAAAAAAGATGATTCCAATAGCACCAATAATCATCCCGATACTTTTACCATCTAATTTTTTAACCGGAAGACCAATTTCTTTTCCTTCTTCAGAAATTAAATATTTGCTTTTAAACATAATGAAAGCACCCAATCCTAAAAGCATACCAATACAAGCAGCTAAGAATCCCCATTTGAAATCCATAGATCCACAAATAAGAGGAGAGAAAAACGCTCCTAAGTTGATTCCCATATAGAAAATAGTAAAAGCACTATCAATTCTTCTATCATTAGCAGGGTATAATTGCCCAACCATAGTTGAAATATTTGGTTTAAAGAAACCATTTCCAATAAT
>CANCJZ010000066.1 GCA_947378465.1 Flavobacteriaceae bacterium | reverse complement strand
TATATACAAAAAGCCCAAACGTAGTTTGGGCTTTTTTTTGGCTTTATTTTATTTTATTCTAAATCATTTGCTATCAATGTTTCGCTCCTGACGGGGCTTTCAAATCCGACAATATTACACTAAATCTTGTTTTTTGACGCTCTTGTCTTAATACAACATGATTAGCAATTTCATCAATTTTGTCATGCCAACCATTAGGATATTTCTCAAAGTTTATATTTCCAAATTCAAGTCTGCATAAAACTCTAAGTTTATAAATTTCATTTACTCGTTCAGATGTATTGCTTAATAGTTGTAGTGGGATTTTTTTTATTGATTTTGGCTTTCAGGCAGTTGCTGCTAATGTGTTGCTGCTTCAAGAAGTGGCGATAAACCAAGACCAACACTTCATAAATATAAGCAACACTTTAAATTAAAAACCTTTCTGCTTTCTGATAAATCCCAAACCCCGCAATTTCTTGAACCGCTGTTGGCTGCTGCCGTTTCTAGGTAATCAGTAAATAGTTATTATATATTCTGTCCGAAAGTCAGCAGATTGTTATCTGGATCAAGCAAAGCAAATTCCCTTTGTCCCCAAGGCTTTGTCTCTAATGCTCCATTCGGGTGTATGGTTATTTTATTATCCAATAATGATTGATACAAATTGTCAATGTCGTCGGTTCGGATATAGACTCCTGAATAGTTTTCTTTATGCTTAATTTCTTTAAATTCAAAAAAATGGATTTCTATATTGTCTTTTTCAACCATCAGATAGCCATCATAATCAGAACTTCCAACGTTTTTAAATCCTAATTTGTTTACGTAAAAATCTTTTGTTGCGGTCTTATTCCGCATTGGTAATTTTGGGTTTATGTTTGTCAGCATATCGTTTTTCGTTTTAAAAAATAAAATCTTTTGGATTCATTCAATATTAAAGTCTCAATTTCTTAGATTTCACCAATAATTTCACACTACGTTTCGCGGCTTCTCGTCAGTTGAGAAGTTCGGAACTTTATATTTTCCGTTAAAGATAAAAATTCTTGCGAAACGTAAATTGACCACAAAATTCGTAATCTTGTCAAACGGCTGTTGGCAGATCGTATTTTCTATTTTACATATATTCACTTGGAAGAATTGTATAACTTCCCAATTGTTCACCATTTGATTTAGAGTAATATATATTTAAAAGCAACTTCCGCTTTATATACACGCCATTATCAGGATTGGTTTTGATGAATTTAATTTGGTCACTTTTTAAACTAGAAATATTAGTTTCAATATCTTCTTTAATTACATTTTTACTTCGTAATAAAAAACAAGTAAATTACCATTTTGTAAATATTCAATATTAATTGCATTAGTGTTTTTATCTAATATTGAGGTAGTTGTTTTGACATCATTTCTGCAATATTTTTAATTTCCATTTTAGCGCCAAAAGATGGCAATGTAGGAGAATTATTAATATCTTCCTTTAGATTGTTTGAAATTATCTTATTACAAGAAAAAATGACAACAAAAATAATCAAAAGATTTGCAATTATTTTTAGGGTTTTATTCGTTATATTTTTTAATTAATGTCATAGGTTTTAGAATTAAAGATGAAAATTAAAAAAGCATATTTGTTTATATTTCAAATTATTAATAGTATTCAAATGTTTTAATTTCAATTGTATCTATTTCATCATTAGTATATGATATTTTTTTTGTCCATTTACCTAATTTATTAAACTGTGAATATTTATATGAATATTTAAAAACTTTTTCATTGTTTGATGAATCAGTAATATCTTCAATTACATTTCCTCTTAAATCATACTTTTTTGAAACAGTAGAAGTTAAGCTATTATCAGCATTGTAAGATTCGATTTTTATTACATTACTTTTATCATCATATGTGTTTTGTGAATAACCAAATAAATTGTCATTTTGGTAACTTTTTTCTAATTCAATATTTCCTATTGAATCATAATAAAAAACAATTTTTAGTGTGCCATCTGCATCAATTCTATATTGTTCTGTTTTTTGACCTTTATCATCATATATGTAAGTCCATTTCGTATTTAGACTACCATCACTCTTGTATAAAAAATATTCAATTTCATTTCCTTTTTTATCATATTTATAAATACCTTTTTCAATTAATGAACCATCTAAATTATATAGATTTCTTTCTATAGGATGATTAGCAATATTAAACTTTGTAGTTTCTTTAACGTTTAAATAAGGCTCATATGGATCTTCTGATTTTGATGAACTACTAACAATATTGCCTTTTTTGTCATAAAAGTTAGTGATTTTATGAAGTAATTCACCTTTTTCAATTTCACCAAATTTATTTAAACCTTTATAAGTTTCTGTTGTTTCTTTTTTAATTATACTCTGTCCAATACAAAGTTTAAAAGAACATAAAATAAATAATAGGGCTGTTTTTTTCATATTAAGTAATAGATTCTAAGTAAGTTGTTAAAATAAATTTGTTAAACTCAATTGTTGGATTATTTTTTATTTGGATGATTTTATGTGAATAATTTTCTGTTGTATCAAAGTTTATATAACTCATAACTTCAAAATCTTTTCCCGATAGCTTAATTAAATCCATAATAGAAAAATCTGTAGTAATCTCTTTATAATTAATTTCAAAATTTCCATTCAAATATTTTTCTACATTTTCGGTTTTTAGAAGTATTTCGTTAATTAACTCAATTTCTTTTTTCATAATTTTTGTTAATATGTCTGCCAACGTTTTTGGGTTTGGCGAAGGTGGGATTTAGAAAGTAATAAAGTTCAAATTTAGTACAAAAGCTAATAGAAAGTAAAAATGTTCAGCCTAGTACTATATCCCCACTTTTGCCAAACCATGTAGGCGACGTTTTATTTTTGCATTTCTTTTAACTCAAATTTTTCTGCATCAACTTCTACAATACAATTTTTTTCATTGATAATTAAGAAGTGATTTTCTCCATCTTCTAGAATTGACTTTGTTATTTTAGATTGCAAAACTTTAATTGGCGTTAATTTGTTCATTGAGCGAGGATGAATTGCAACACATAAGCCATAGCCTTCAGATTGTACACTTGGATAAATTACTCCATCATAGACTGAAGTTTTTGTAAATATTTCAGTAAATTTTGACGAAATCAAATACTCGTGATTATTACCACTAGAAACTTTTTTCGAAAACTCACTAGATAAAAATTTTAAAACTTTTAGAGTATTTTCTTTTACATCTTGAGGCATTTGATTTAAAAATTCCCAATACCGCTCAACCAGTTTATTTAAATATGCTTGTTCATATTCTATGGTTGGGTCAATTATTGTAGCTAATGAAACTTTTTCCATTACTTTCCATTTTCCAAAAGTTATTCGACTCCAACCTTCCATTACGTCAGAATTTCTTATTAAGCTTGAAACTTCTGCTGCTGCTACAATACGTGCATTTCTAATTTCTTCATCATCTAGATTGTCATCTGATATTACTGAACCATAAAACATTGTATTTTTTGGAGTACTTGCTCTCAAATAATTGGTATTATATTTAGCTGGTTTAAAAGAAATTCTTGAAACTGTATTGAATTCTGGTTCTTCTTTTGTGTTGTTGACAGCTCTTTCTATTTCTTTTGAATTTTCGCCCACTTCATTATAGTCTGTTATCATAATTCCAACTTTTCCTAAACTAGTAAGTAATCTATCTAATTCAGCAATTGGATATTCTGTTAAATCTAAAGCTTTTAATTGTTCAATTGTATCTTCCATTTTTGTAGTTGGTTTTTAAAAATGACCACTAACTTGTACATAAAAGCCATAAAATTTCTCCAATCTACCCAAAAAGGGAAGGTTTTGTGCCGAAACTATTGCTACTATAATTATAACAAATATATCCAAAAATAGTACAAATCGTCAAAAAGGCCTTTTATATGTTTGATTTTGTTATGGCTTGTTTTAAAACGTTTGCTAAACTTCGTTCATCATATTTGGGATTTATTTATAGGTAGTTTTAGATATTGACAAGTATTCATCTAAAAAAAAAGGTAGGTTGTCGGTATTATATCTCAGACACAATTAAGACACCAATTAAAAATATAATTAATACAATATACAATATTCAATATACTTAAGTCTTAATACTTAATACTATATACTTAATACTCTAATCTTAATACTTTCCTCTACAAAATCATCTCCCCATAAGGAATCACCACATCAAATCCTCTTTCTTTAAAATAGGAGGTAGGATCTTCTTTTGAAATAGCCAATACAAAATCACCTCCCCAAGCACCTAGGCTTTTAACCACTCCTCTGAAATCACTAAACAATGCTTCTTGAATGGTTTGTTGTTCTAATATATTACTCAATTCTATTTCGTGTTGAAGTAGTGCTAAGGCAAATTCTTTTGGTTCATTAGTGTGCGCAACAGTATTAGTAATGGTATTGATGATTTCAACAGTCTTATTTATTTTAGCTTGTTTATCTAAATAAGAAGCAATTGCGGATTTACTGTTTTGTTTTTTATTTAAATAAACAAAAAATATCTTTTGTGTAAAGTCAGGATGAAAATGAATGTTTTCTACAATCGGACGGTCATTGATCAATTGATAAATGATTGCAGTGTCATTTTGTGCACAAGCCAAATCATAACCGCTTCCACCAAAACTCTTTTTTAATAATTCAAAGGCATCTAAATTGAGCCATTGGGCAATGTTGTTAATCAGTGTAGAGGATGTGCCCAATCCCCAATTTTTAGGAAAAGTCAAACTTGTGGTGATTTTATATCCTTTGGATTGATGTATAAAATCATTGTTCATCAAATATGCCTCATACAATATCTCGATTAAAGTATTCTTAATATTATGAATTTCATCATAACGTTTTCTTTCGATTATGGAGGAAAAAGGAATCTCACTTTCAAACCATACACTACCGTCGTGATCATAGCTCTTCCAATGAATGGTTTCATTATCGGCTTCTTCAATGGTTAAGTTCTGACCGTATTTAGTAGGTAAAGCCAATGCTTTTGCTCCATCAAGTACTACATATTCTCCGGTTATTAGTAATTTTCCATTACTATAGAAAGTCTTTTTCATAGCTATTGCACTTTTGCTTTAGGCTAAGTGAATTGTTTATAGGTAAATTATTTTCTTAACTTTTCAATTAATTCTACTACGGATGAATGGGACACCGTATTGTTTTCAAAATGCAATGCAATTGCTTTGCGCTCTTCTGTGGTGGCTTGGTATTGATTCAAAATGTTGTTCAAATGCATTTTCATATGTCCTTCTTGAATCCCTGTTGTGGTCAGCGAACGCAAGGCAGCAAAGTTTTGAGCCAAACCGGTAACCGCTACTATTTGCATTAATTCGTGTGCTGAGGGTTTCTCTAGTATTTCTAAAGCCATCTTCACCATTGGATGTAATGACGTAAGTCCTCCAACAGTTCCAAGTGCTAAGGGTATTTCCATCCAAAAACTAAAAACGCCATCTTCAATCTTCGCATGGGACAAACTTGAATAACGTCCATTCCGCGAAGCATAAGCATGAACACCTGCTTCTACCGCTCTAAAATCATTTCCTGTTGCCAACACCACAGCATCCACACCATTCATAATTCCTTTGTTATGCGTTACCGCTCGGAAAGGTTCTATTTCAGCTATACGCACCGCTTGAACAAATTTCTCAGCAAATTCCTGTGGGTATTCTATTTTTTTTTCTACCAAATCCTCAACCTTGCAACTAACCTCTGCTCGTACAATACAATTCGGAACATAATTCGATAAGATGCTCATAATGACTTGCAACTCCTTTTCTTCTTCCGTAAATTCAACGTAGGTTTGCGCTTCTTCTTTTAAAGTCTTCGCCAATTGTTCCAAACAGGAGTTGATAAAATTTGCTCCCATACTATCCTTGGTCTCAAAGGTAACGTGTAGTTGAAAGTAGTGATCCAATTCGGCAGTTTTATCCCGCAATTCGATATTCAAAATCCCACCGCCTCGTAATTGCATATTTTTAGTAATACTTTCAGTGGCAGTATAAAATTTAGGTTTTATAAAATCAAAAAATCTTTTCAATTTGTCAAGTTCCCCTTTATAAATAAAATGAACTTGACCTATTTTTTCCGAGCGTATCACTGTCGCTTTGAATCCACCTCTAGTACTCCAATATTTAGCCGATTTGGCTGCTGCTGCAACCACCGAACTTTCCTCAATAACCATTGGAACAGTTAGTGTTTTTCCATTGATCATAAAGTTAGGCGCAATCCCCATCGGTAAATAGAAATTGGTAATGGTGTTTTCTATAAATTCATCATGCAATTGTTGTAGCTTTTGATTGCTATTCCAATAGTTTTTAATGGTTGCTATGGCATCGTTAGGATTAGAAAAATAAGTTGTGGCAATCCAGTTGATTTTTTCTTCTTTGGATAATTTTGAAAATCCAGCAATCGAGTGATTCATTTAGATAGGTTTTAGCTATTGGCTGTTTTTTATTTTTATAAAAATAACAATAAAATCAGAGGATTAATTTTTAATTAATACAACAAATCCAACGGTTTCTTTTTATTCATAAAACTCTGACAAAAGTAATTAAATATGATTTCAATAGTAATCATATTATCAAGAAAATTTATCTGATCTGAATCTGCTTTTTAGTAATTAAGTTATAATTAAGTTGGTGGTTTTTATCTTATTCTTATTTTTACTTCCGTGCTATAAGTACTATTGTTATTAGTGATTTAGAAAAATATTAAAGCGGAATCTAAAAGATGAAATATTTAGTGCTATTGTGTTGTTGCTTCTCTATACCTTTTTATGGTCAATCCAATGATTGTGTTCAAAAAATTAACGATTATCAAAGTTTATTTAAAGCAAAGAAAATAGAGGTCGCTTATATCGCTTGGTCTGAAGCAAAATTAGGTTGCGGTACTTCTAATGAAACCCTCTTTAAAGATGGAGTTCAAATTATTCAAGCCAAAATTAAAAGTACGAAAATAGACAGCGATCGCGAACATTTGCTTCGCGAAGGATTAAAATTATTTGATGATTACCATAAATATTTCCCCGCTTCAACTGCGGATTATCAAGTCAGCAAAGCAATGTTGATGTATAACAATTCCGTTAGAGCCGATCAACAAATCGAAGAAATATACACTTTGCTTGAAAAAGGTATTACTGCGGCTCCCAATAGTATCAAAGACATCAACGCAATTAATTTGTACTTTAATTTGTATTGCAATAAAATAAAAAACAAAGAAATCACCAGTGAAGGAGTAACGGAAAAATACTTATTAATTCACGATATTATCAGCAATCTTTCCGCCTCCGATCCAAAAAATGCCAAAGGATATCAGCAGTTAACAACGAATATTGATAATTTGGCTAAAAAAACGGTTCCCGCTGATAATCTTTCCCAATACTATCAAACTAACCTAGCCACTAATCAAACCAATGGAGCTTGGCTTGAATTAGGAGTTACTAATTTAGCGATTAAATGCAGTAACAAACCTGTATTTTATTCGATGGCCACAGCTTGGTATCAATACAAAGCGACTGCGAAGTCCGCTTCATATTTAGGATTAGCCAATGCAAAGCAAAAAAAGTTTAGTGAGGCGGTACATTATTATGAAGAAGCTATTGGCTTAGAATCTAATCCAAAAGAAAAAGCCAAATTATATTTTACTCTAGCGTCATTATTAGGGAACAACGACAAATCCAATGCCCGTCTTTACTTCAACCAAGCACTTCAATCGGATCCCAAAATGTCAAAAGTATACCTTGCAATTGCACAATTGTACGCAGATAGTAAAGAATGTGCTACTACTGATTTTGACAAAAAAGCTTTACTCTATTTGGCCATTCAAACCGCTAACAAACAACTTTCAATCGACACCAAAACCAATCCAGCATTAGATAAATTCATTGCCAAATACAATGTTGACTCCTTAACTACTAAAGATATTTCCAAAGCGCATCTTAAAGGGCAATCCTATTCCATTACTTGTTGGATTAATGAAACAATTACTTTTCCTGAAAAATAGATGAACTATAAATTCAAATATTTATGAATCATATATTTTGTAATTGGTTTTAATGGTTTCCCTGTAATAGGATGATAGCCGTGGGAACTATAGCATTCCAAACAGCCATTTATTTTACAATACCACACTACTGGTTTTCCATTTTTAAAGAATACAGTGGACTTGTTGGGAGTGATTTTTTCTAACTTGATTGCTTCGTAATCAATAACTTTAACTTCATTTGAGTTGTTGCTTTTGTCACAATTACATTCAACTTGTTCATAGTGATTGCGATTCCATTGCATACATTCTTTAGTGTGGAAGCAAAATGTTTTTATTGTAAATACTAAGCAAACGATTACAAGGATTATTAAGGTTCCAAAGATGATTTTTTGATCATTGCTTTTTCCAATCTTCTTATCCTCTTTGGTTGTTTCTTTCTTTTCAATTACTATCTCATCTTCCTTTTTGTTTATAGATGAATGACCTTTTTTTGAAAAAAGACTATAAGGTCTATGTTCAAAATCAATCAGTACTGCTATTAATTCAAGGTTTGTACTATTTGGCGATTCTATGCTGCCATCAATAAATTTCTGAATTGCCTTCAATCGGTCCACATCACATTGAAGGATTGTTTTTCTTAAATCCTCTTCTTTTTTTATTTGAAAAAAATGCCGGAAAACAATCTCATCGTTTGGTTTCAATCCATTTTCTAACAATAAAAGACAATAATTCCGCAGTTGAGCTGGAGTAGGTTTGTGAAGAATTCCTGTGGGATCATTTTGTTTTGCAAAATGTAACTTTTGTTTAATGGCTTTTAAATAATCTACTGTTGTAACCGTCATTTCAGAAATTTTTAGAATAAAACAGAATTTATCAGAATTATCGGAAATACCAGAATTACCCAAAGAAATCCTTCTAAAAACACCATTCATTTGCCTCAGAATTAGTTCTTGTTCTATTTCGCGATTAGAACAAATGTACGAAACTACTTCTAAAAAAGTGTGCCTATACAGTACTGAAGTTTTATTCGGGAAGTATACAACGACGGTTCTGTTATAGCGCACTTCACTTCCCAAAAATTAATTCAAGTCTGCATTTGATTGTGGATTTGCAATGCGACTTCCATCGGTTTGTGCCGAGAAGCGCTCTATGTCCAACTTTTAATTTTTGATAAAATGAAAAAAATACTTTTTGCTACAGTGATTGTGGCCGTTATTTCTATGGTTTCTTGTACTAGTGATTCAGTGGATACTTCTAATAGTAAGACTCTGACATATAAGTCGGTTAATGATACAACGGGAGGGCAAAGTGGTACTATTCCACCACCTCGACCATAATTCTTTTTTTTGAAACTATTTCATTATTGAATTAAAATCAATATTTTCGGGAAATGATAAACTCTAAGGTTCATTTCCCGATTTTTTTATTTGCATTGACCATTGTTTGCTTATTTTCTTCTTGTGAAAATAAAAACAAAATCAATTCACAATCGGATCCTTATAATATAACTTTAGATAAAGCACTAAGCTTTAACGATAAGCAACAATACGATAGTGCTTACTTCTATTTTAATAAAGCTAAATCTCTTTGTACTAAGGAAGAAAAGGACAAAATGGTCTATCCTCTTATTTATATGGCGGGGATTGAGCAAATAGAATGTGATTTTTCCGGAAGTGAAGCTACAGTGACCGAAGCTTTGGATTTAGTTTCGGATCAACGCTATCTGCCAAGTTTGTATAATTTGCTTGGGATTGCTTATCAAGAGCAATATAATTTTGCAAATGCTTTAAAATACTATAATCAATGTTTGAAAGTAACTACTGATACTTCGGGTAGACAGGTGATCCTGAATAATATTGGTTATGCCTATATAGATGCCAATAAATATCCTAATGCAATCGCAGTTTTGCTCCCTCTTTCTAAAGAAAAATCACTGCGGAAGGATAAAAAAAATTATGCTAAAGTATTGGATAATCTAGGCTATACTTATTTTAAAACAAACGATACCCAAGCATTCTTTTATTTAGATAAAGCTTTGCATATTCGCGACAGTCTTCAGGATAATTATGAATTAATAGCTTCGAATATGCATCTATCAGAGTATTATTTGCATTCGAATCCCGCCTTAGCCAATGACTTTGCCCAAAAAGCATTGGTCGCTGCTCAAAAAGTGAATAGTCCTGATGATAAAATTGAAGCCTTAAAGTTTTTGATCCAAACAAGTGATTCCAATCCTTCCAAAACATTGGCTTTGCAGCAAATTCAACTTTCGGATAGTATCGCTAAAGTACGTCAGATTGCCAAAAATCAATTTGCCAAAATCAAATACGATTCTAAAATGGCAATCGAACAAAGCCAACGCTATAAAAAAGAAAAACAAGGATATTTATTCCTTTGTATCGGGATTTTTATAGTTTCTCTAGTAGTATATTTTATTGTTCGATGGCGTAATCAAAGAAAGTTGCAAGCGGAAACCTATAAAACAGAAACTCGAATCGCTAAAAAACTGCACGATGAATTAGCCAATGATGTGTTTAATGCTATGACTTATGCTGAAACTCAAAACTTACAAGACTCAAGCATCAAAGAAACTTTAGTGGATAATTTGGAAAATATTTACAATCGTACTCGAAATATTTCCAAAGAAAACAATGAAATTGAAACCAATGAGCAGTATGAAATGGTACTCAAAGAGCTCTTGTCCAATTATAGTAATGCCCAAGTCAATGTAATTGTCAATAAAATCAATACCATTGATTGGGATAAAATAAAAAAAGAATCCAAGATAGTTGTCTATAGAGTTTTGCAAGAATTAATGGTGAATATGAAAAAACACAGCCATTGCTCATTAGTTGTGATACGCTTTGAAATCCACAAAAACAATCTGGAAATCAGTTATTCCGATAACGGAATTGGTTGTGGGGAATTACTTAATTTGAAAAAAGGACTCCAAAATGCGGAAAACCGTATTCTAGCCATAAATGGAAACATTAATTTTGAATCGGAATCCAATAAAGGATTCAAAGTAAAGATGGTTATTCCTAAATAAAGGCAGATTATGTTTAAAAAAGTATTGATAGCAGAGGACTTTGATAGTATTAATCTTGCAATGATGCAAGCATTGAATGAAATAGGGGTGGCGGAAGTACATCACGCCAAATATTGTGATGATGCCAAACTCAAAATACTCAAAGCTAATTTGGATCAACAACCTTTTGATTTATTAATAAGCGATTTGTCTTTTAAAGCCGATCATCGCAAAGTTATTTTAGAAAGTGGTGACCAACTTATCGCCTGGGTCAAGCAAGAACAACCCAAATTAAAAATTATTGTACACTCTGTTGAAGAAAAACGGTATCATATTCAGTCGCTTTTTCAAAACTATGAAATTGATGGTTTTGTTTCCAAAGGCAGAAAAAGTATTGAACAGCTCAAATATGCCATTCATAAATTATTTGAAGGTGAAACTAAATATATTTCCCCTGAAATAGCCCATTTACTTCAAGATAAAAGTGTTACTGAAATCGATGAATTTGATGTTGAACTCATTCGTCAATTGTCCTTAGGGGTGCCACAGGATAAAATGGATCTCAAATTTAAAGAACTCGGCATTACACCCAATAGTAAAAGCACTATTGAAAAACGATTAGGCAAACTCAAAGATTATTTTAAAGCCAACAATACCATTCATCTTGTCGCTATAGCTAAAGATATGGGGATTGCTTAGTATTCAGTGTTCCGTAATCACTGCTTAATATCCGTGGTCGGTTTTCTTATGTTTTAAATGCTGAGTGGGAGTGAAGTATCCCTACTAAAAGTATCTTTTATGCTAATTAATATTTGTTAAATGTAGTTTAGGCATTCCCAGATTACGTTTGGGAACTCCCAGGTGACGTTTGGGAATGCCCAGATTACGTTTAGGAACTCCCAGATTACGTTTAGGAACTCCCAGATTACGTTTGGGAACTCCCAGATTACGTTTGGGAACTCCCAGATTAAGTTTGGGAATGCCCAGATTACGTTTGGGAATGCCCAGATTAAGTTTGGGAATGCCCAAATATAATCTGCGCTTGCAAAAAAGTCATTTGCGCTAGCAAAAAAGTCATCTGCGCTAGCAAAAACTTCATTTGTGCTAGCAAAAACTTCATTTGTGCTAGCAAAAACTTCATCTGCGCTAGCAAAAACTTCATTTGCGCTAGCAAAAACGTCATCTGCGCTAGCAAAAACGTCATCTGCGCTAGCAAAAACTTCATTTGCGCTAGCAAAAACTTCATTTGTGCTAGCAAAAACGTCATCTGCGCTAGCAAAAACTTCATTTGTGCTAGCAAAAACGTCATCTGTGCTAGCAAAAACATCCAGGAGTTCCGATGATTGTTTTTGACCGATTTTAAACTGTTTCTATATTTAGTTTTCTTAGCAAACCTGACAGGTTTTTAAAACCTGTCAGGTTTCGAGACATAAATAGCTAACTTGATTATGATCCTTTTTTATTGTCAATTCTCTAAACACAATATCTTGTTTCTTGCTGAACTTCCCTGATTAGTGTTGACCGATTTCTAATTGTTTTTTTTCCAACCCTCGCAGGGTTTAAACCCTGCGAGGGTTCGAGACGTGAATATTTATCGTGATTATAGCTCTTTATATATGTCGTACCTACGGGACTCATTGTTAGCTTCATTCATTTTGCCACCAATATGTCGCCCCTGACGGGATTTTCAAATTCCACAAAATCTTTCTTCTAGCTTCTTTTTTCTATTCTCTATACTCTAACCACAGTGTTCTGTTCTCTTTAATCTAATCGCAACATCTTGCTTCTTGCCTCTTTTGTCTATTTTCTATGTTTTGTTCTCTTTAATCTAAACGCAACATCTTGCTTCTTGTTTCTTGTTTCTTCTATCTTGTTCTGCCTAAAACCTTATTTCTTAGATAAAATGCACGTCATTGTAGCTTAAACGACTATTGAGGTTGTTTGTCG
>CANCJZ010000065.1 GCA_947378465.1 Flavobacteriaceae bacterium | reverse complement strand
TTAACAGAAATTTTTGCTGTTTCTGCTAAAGTTTTTTTCGCCATTGCTGGAACTTCTAATTTGTAATCTTTAAGTTTTACTACAAAAGTACCTGTAATGTTTAATTTGCTACCTGCAGTATCAAAATTCATTTTGGTTTTCACTTTGTTAGTAACTCCATGTAAAGTCAAATCACCTTCTACTTCATAAGCACCATCTTTAGCACTGTATCCGATCACTTTACCTTTGAAACTAGCTTTAGGAAGTTTATCACTTTCCATATAGTTTTCATTAAAATGCTCTTCCATTAAAGGCGACTTGAATTTGAAAGATTTCACCATTGCTTGCACTACTAAATCTCCAGTAGTTTTGTCAAAAATAGAAGATACGGTGTTATTCGTTGCTACCACAGGATCCAAAGCACCTGGAACAGTGGCATCAAATTTTAATTCTCCTGAGCGCGTCATCATTTTCTGAGATACCGCGATATTCGAAAACACGAAACATACGATTGCTACAATTATTTTTTTCATTTTATTTATTTTTAAAGATTAAGGTTGAAATCCAGTGTTTTTCCATTGGTACAACAATTTGATTTTTGCTTTTGAAAGCGGCGCTGCTGATTTAGGCATAGTATGCGTAGAATCCACATCTCTTAAAGTGTTTCCAAATTCAACACTTTGTCTGATTGTTGCATAATCATAATACTCATTGTAATTTCCTTGTGAAGTATTTCCTTGAAAATGACAACTTGCACATTCATTATCGAATATTGGCTTAATATTTTTCTCGTAAGAAGGAGTATCTACATAACCTCCAATTTCATCATAAGTATTGGACTGGCATGAGCTCAAAACTCCAATAATAAGAACTGCTAAAATTAATTTAAACTTTTTCATAATTAAAATACTCTATACATGTTAAACCCAAAAAATATTCCTTTTACTCCTCCATTACCCCATGTACCTAAACCATTGGTAAAATAAGCCACATCATTCATCGCTTGACTGTTTGACACTACTAATTGGAAGATGTGCCCACCAGTATCGATATCCATACCAAAACTCAATGGATTGTGATTAGGAGAATTCGATACTTTACTCATATTAGCAGCATAATCCATATTCAAACTAATACGTTTAGAGATTTTAGCTCTACCTCCTAAAGCGAATAAGAATTGATCTTTTTTCTCTTCAGTTGGTTCGTATAAATTTTTGTGAACATAAATTGGATTTGCTTCTAACGAGATTGATTCTGAAATTTTTCTAGAAATCAATAATTGAGAAGTAAACGCCAAACGGTTGTTGAACATCAAATCAGGATTTTCTACTTTTTTCAAAGCCGTATTAATATCCATAGTATTGTATAGCGCAATTGTAACAGGGAATCCATCGATTTGTTGGTTCGCCAATCTTAATTTAGAGGCTAATTCATAAGTTTTATTATAAGTATGACGTGAAGCTCCGATAGACCAATAATCAGTTACCCCATAGATACCTGCTAATTTAGTATAAGCATTATCCAAACCGAAGAAGTTGTTGATTCCTTCAGTTAGATCACCAAAACGGTGAGAAACTAAAAAGTACCATTCGTTTTTAGAAGGAAGTTTAGTTGATTGTATGTTACAAATTTGCAATCCTTTAAAAGCAGCCGAAGCAGCTGTTTTTTCTTTGTTACCTGAATCTAATTCTTTCATCAAATCGTCTTGAGCATTGGCAATGCTGAAAGAAAAAAGAAATAATGCTGAAAGCGTAATTTTTAATAATTTCATTTTTATTATTATTTAGTTATAGAACATTGATCTAATTTTAATTCTCCCAAAAGGTCGTCATAACCTACTACTCTACCTTTAATGGTGACAGTTTGATCTTTTTTAATACTTGCATCAGGAGTAGCAAAATTACAATTTACTGTTTGATCAAGAATTACTTCTTTGCCATTAACGGAGGTAAGGACCCCAGAGATAGCGACTGGTTTTTCAAGATATTTTTTATTAGCTGCATCTACATTCGTTGTAAATTCAGCAATAATATCCTTACTTTTCAAAGTAAAAGCTGCTTCTTCAGATTTCACATCACGTTGACCTCCGTGGTAGGCGTAATAACGCGCGGAGAAGAACCCAATTACAATCAAAGCAACTAAAATCAGTAAAATTTTAAGTTTTTTGTTCATAGTTAATATTTAAGTTAGTTAGTGAAAAACAGTTTTTATAATGTATCAGGTGGGCTAATACAGACTATTTTCAGTATCGCAAATATAGCACACCAATAAGTAAATGGAAATAATTATTCTTAATATTATCTTAATTCAACCCTAAAGCATTATGCCAAACACTAACAATAAATCAAGAACATCCTCTATGGGTAATATTTTATTTTATGTTTTTGCAAAATATCTAACAAAAATAAAACATCAAAACACTGAGATAATTAATCCAAAGGAAATAATAAGTCGGAAGCATAGAATAATAATCCAGTCGATTACAATTGCGAACTTAGTATATCTTTGTTCTATCAGTTAAACATTTTCATTTTGAGAAGAAAATTCAACATAGTAATCGGGCTTGTACTACTATTCACTTATTGTAATAGTTCGGCACAACACAAAATCATTGATAGTTTAAAAAGAGTTTTAAGCGTCAACAAAATAGACACCTCAAAAGTGAACCTATACAATCGTATAGCCGATCAATTTAAGGAAAGTAATCCTGACTCTACTTTTTGCTATGCCTCAAAAGCAATAGTATTGGCCCAAAAAAACCATTATGTGTTAGGAATTGCCAATGCGCATATTAATCAAGGCAATGCAAACATCCTATTGGGAAATTATCCAAAAGCAAAGTATTATTTTGAAAAGGCAAAAATTGATTTCCAAAACTTATTAGAAGAAAAAGAAAGCCCAATTGCGAAAAACGGTTTGGCAAGAGCTATGGCAAGCTTAGGCGTTATTTACTCTGAAGAAGGGAATTATGCACTCGCTTTAGAAAACGATCAAAAAGCATTAAAAATTTATAAAGAAATTGGGCAAAAAAACAATATCTCTAAAGCCTATAACAATATAGGAGTAGTTTACAAATCTGAGAGAAATCTACCTAAAGCTTTGGAATATTTCAAAAAAGCCTTAGCAATTCAAAAAGAAATCGGAGAACAAGCCGCTGCGATGTCAATGACCAATATTGGGGTAATTTACTTTGAACAAAACAAACCAAACGAAGCCATCCGCTATTATCAAAAAGCCTTAAAAAGTTTTGAGAACACGGAAAACACCCGAGGATTGGCATTATTAAACAATTATTTGGGGGATTATTATTCCAAATTACACCAAACCAATCCAGCGATACACTATTATTCGGTTTCATTAAAATTGAGTGAAGCGATGCAAGACAAATACGGCGCTTCATTGAGTTTATACAATTTGGGGGTACTGTATAGTGATGAAAAGGACTATCCTAAAGCTATGGAATTCGCTAACAAATCATTAGTTTATGCCAAAGAGATTGGGGTATTGGATCAAACATTTCACACTGAAAAATTATTAAGTGATTTATATGAATTACAAAACAATCACCAAGCTTCATTAGTACATTACAAACAATACATTATTGCCAGAGACAGTTTGAACAGCATTGAAAGCAACAAAAAATTTGTACAAGCGGAAATGAACTTTGAATACCAAAAGAAAGAAGCATTACTAATTGAAAAAAATAAAAGACAAGGACAATTGGCATTGTTTTCAATAGTGGGTGCGCTATTGTTAATAGGATTGATTTTTGTTCTTTTTAATCGACGACAAATCAAACGCCGCTTAACCTTACAAAAAGAAGTAGCGGAATACGAACAGAAGGCTTTGCATCTGCAAATGAATCCACATTTTGTTTTTAATTGCTTGGGGTCTATATCGAGTTTTATAGTGCAAAACGGAACGGATTCGGCCTTGAAATATTTGTCTAAATTTTCCAAACTGATGCGCCTAACATTAGAATATTCCAAAGGCGCGCTGATTCCAATCGACAAGGAAATTGAAAGTTTACAAAACTATTTAGAGCTAGAACAACTTCGATTCAACAATAAATTTGAGTTCTCAATACACTCCACCGAGCGAGTAGAGTTTAACATGGGACTACCTCCGCTTTTAATACAACCTTTTGTAGAAAATGCTATCTTGCATGGATTAGTACCAAAGGAGGGTGTGGGGAGAATCGCTGTTAATTTCGATGTTGCTAACAATCAATTGATTTGTACTATTACGGACAATGGAATTGGAATTTCACAATCCAAGAAGTTAAAAGAAAATTCCGTAAAAGCACATCAATCGATGGCGTTGGAAATTACTAAAAAGCGTTTGGAAATTATGGAAGCTACCATCGCTAAATCGGCTCAAATTGAAATTCAGGAATTAAATGGTGATAATACTAGCGGAACTAAAGTTACTTTGCGATTGCCGATTCAGTATTTTTAGAGGAAAGAAGAAAGAAGAAAGAGGAAAGATATTACGATGCTTAGAGTATAGAATATAGAAATAGAGTATAGACTATTGACTATTGACATATAGATAGAGTATAGAAGAAAGAGGAAAGATATTGGGTTTAGTTCCAATGGAAAGACAAATAAAAGAAAGCACAGTTAATAAAGAATGATAACAGCAGTATTAATAGACGACGATAAACATTTGCGCAAAGGACTTAAAGCCCTCTTGGAGCGTTACACTAATGAAATCCATATCATTGGTGAGGCTGAAAGTGTAAAGACAGGCGTAGCTTTATTGGAAAAGTTACAGCCACAGGTGATATTTTTAGATATTCATTTGTCGGATGGGACGGGTTTCGATATATTGGAACAATTGGGAAAAACCAAAGGTAAAAACTCAGCACATATTGTATTCATAACTGCTCACGAACAATATGCTTTAAAAGCATTCAAATTTAGTGCTTTGGATTTTATTCTAAAACCAGTTGATCCGGAAGAATTACAACATACCATTAGCAAAATAAAAGAAGTTATTGGCAAAAGTCCCTCGTTTGAGCACATCGATTTGCTGTTAGAAAACATCCGAAAAAAGGTAGATAACTTTAAACGAATTGCACTATCCACCAGCGACGGCATCCATTTGTTTGAAGTAGCAGATATTATTCGATGTGAGGCAAAGGTGAATTATACCGAGTTTTTTATAAAAAACCACAAGCCGTTACTAATTTCAAAAACGCTAAAAGAATACGAAGAAATGCTCACCGAACACGGTTTTGAACGGATTCATCAATCGCATTTAATTAATTTGTCGTATTTGAAATCATATATCAAATCGGATGGAGGTTATGTAATCATGGCCGACAATACGAACATCCCAATTGCACAAAGCAAGAAAGAACGCTTACAAGAATTAATCAGAACCTTATAGAAAAAGAAGTTATAGAAAAGTAATAAAAAATTAAATTAAGTATCATGAAAAAATCACTACACCTAAAAAAGAATACCGCCTATAGATTGGTTTTATTTTTATTGCTGTTTACTTCTATGGCTTATGCGCAACCGCCAATAGCCAATCCGAATCCTTATTATGTATGTGATGACAACAATGACGGGATAGGAGTATTTGATTTGAGCACACAAATCACTACTGTACTAAATGGTTTAAACCCGAATGATTATACTCTGACCTTTTATTCGGACAGTAATTACACTACTCCAATTACTAATCCAACTTCCTATGCCGCTTCCAATGGAGCGATTATCTATATTCAAGTAGTTGAAAATGCTAATATAACTAATAGTGCTACTACTACATTGCAATTACAAACTTCCATTATTACACCAATGTTTTTTTCTACAGGGCCGTATTGCTCAGGAAATTCTGTAACAATGCCAACAACCTCTGATAATGGAGTTACAGGAACATGGGCTCCAATGGGCACTATTAATGATACATCTACATTAACATTTACTCCTGACATTAGTCAATGTGCTGTTCCTACAACTATGACAATTGTATTTTATTCGCAACCAACTATATGCCCAAACATTCCCAACATGTACCAACCAAGCTTAACGGGATATGCCCATTGGGATTTAATCAATCAAGTTTCGGCAATTCAATGTGGGCAAACCAATACGAATGTGACATTTTATAACACCAATACTGATGCTCAAACAGGAGCGAGCCCACTTGTTACTACGAACTACTTTAATATGAATCCGTATAACGAAACCATCTATTTTAGAATTACAGGCGGTGGTGGATGTTATTCTGTGGGTAGTTTTGATTTAATCACTACAACACCAAATCCAAATTTTGTTTTTATTCCTGACACTAATTTCAAAACAAAATTATTTACTCTTGGCGTGGACACTAATTCCGATGGGGAAATTGGATTTGACGAAGCTTTAGCTCAAACCACTTTAGATGTAAGCTATTCACATATTTCAGACATGACAGGAATCGAATATTTTACCAATTTACAATCTTTATATTGCAACAACAATAGTATATCAACATTGGATTGCTCTAACTTAACCCATCTAACTTATTTGATGTGTGACTATAATCAGATTTACAATTTGAATTTATCAGGAATTACGACTTTGACTACTCTATTCTGTACCAATAATCTATTGTCCAGTTTGGATGTTTCAAGTGCTACGAATCTTCAGAATTTACAGTGTGACACCAATCATTTGACCACTTTAAATACTACAGGGCTTATCAATTTACAACATTTATCCTGTTATCAAAATTCATTAACAGATATCAATGTAAATGGAATGAGTAATTTACAAAGTTTGGATTGCAGAAACAATCAAATAACTGCTTTAAACTTAAGCGGGTTAGGGAATTTGCAAGTATTAAATTGCAATAGCAATCAATTAACCTCATTAGATGCAACACAATCACCAAATTTGAATCAATTGGCATGTAACAATAATTTATTCACCAATCTTGACCTATCGACATATACCAATTTGACCTATTTATCTTGTGGAAATACTCAATTAAGCAGTGTTGACGTTAGTAATTTGGTGAATTTAAATATCTTTTATTTCTACGGAAGTCAACAAAGCACATTGAATATGGATAACTTAACCAATTTAACAGGGTTCTATTGTTATAATTCTAATTTGACATCCATAGATGTGTCTCATAGTACAAACTTAGTTTTTAACAATTTCACTTTGTCCAACAATCAAAGCTTGACGTATTTGAATATGAAAAATGGAATGGTATTAGGAGTTCCTACCATCAACTATTGTCCAAATCTACTTTATGTATGTGCGGAAGAGGGCATTCTAACTTCAGTAGGCGTTGCCTTATTTGACATCACAACTACCAACAATCCAAACGTTCAAATCAACTCCTATTGTAGTTTTGTTCCGGGCGGAAATTACAACACTATAAGTGGCACTTGTACATTTGACAGCAATAATAATGGCTGTGATACCAGTGATGTCCTACCGCATCAAATCCGTTTGAATATTACTGATGGAACAAATATTGGAGCTACATTTGGAAATGATACGGGCAATTACGCTTTTTATGTTGGAACTGGTAATTTTCAAGTTACTCCTGAAATTGAAAACAGCAATTGGTTTACATTTTCACCAGCAACCGCTTCAGTAAGCTTTACAAACATTAATAACAATGTTAACACACAAAATTTCTGTATCAGCCCAAATGGTTCGCACCAAGATGTAGAAATAATTTTGGCTCCTATTACTCCTGCGCGCCCTGGGTTTGACGCAATCTATTTAGTGACCTACAGAAATAAAGGAAATCAAATATTGACTATGAATAATGGAATTGGATTTATCTACAATGCTAATCAAATGAGTTTTGTTTCTGCGACCACTACCCCATCCTCATTTGTTAATGGAACCATCAGCTGGGATGTTGCGAATTTATTGCCATTTGAAAGTAGAAGTTTTTATATTATAATGAATATCAATAGCCCTTTAGGAACTGCTTCTGTAGCCATTGGAGATATTTTAAACTTCACTGCTACTATTGCACTTCAAAGTAATGATGAGAATATGGCGGACAATACCACCATCTATCATCAAACGGTAGTGGGTGCTTATGATCCAAATTCTGTCACTTGTGTTGAAGGGGATTCGCTTCCTCCAAGTGAAATTGGAAACTACCTTCATTATGTTATCAACTTTGAAAATACAGGTAATTACCAAGCTGAAAATGTAGTGGTAAAAGATATAATCGACACCTCGAAATACGATATCAACACTTTACAATTGTTGAGTTCTTCTAACCCCGTTTATACTAGAATCAATGGAAATAAAGTAGAATTTATTTTTGAAAATATCAATCTTGCGGCACAAGGCGGAAATCCTCCAGTGGGCGGACACGGGAATGTGCTTTTCAAAATAAAATCAAACAATACCCTTCAAAGTGGAGATTTTGTTTCAAAAGAAGCGAATATCTATTTCGACTATAATGCACCAATACTAACCAATACTTCACAAACTACCTATGCCGTTTTGAGTAATAGTATTCACCAATTGGACAATAGTATTGCTATTTATCCAAATCCAACAGCTTCTATAATCAACATCAATTGCAATTCTGCAATTAAAACTGTAGAAATATTCGACCTACAGGGACGATTATTAGAAACTTTAATCGCAAATAATATAAATGCCAAAATAGACCTGAGTAGCCGTATGCAAGGAATTTATTTCTTGAAAATCACCAGCGACAAAGGAGCGAAAGTAGAAAAAGTAATAAAAGAATAATCATGTAAGTTAATTAGTGAAAGAGCGTGAACTTCTCGAAGTTTGCGCTTTTTTTATAGCACTAACAAACCTCTTTCTCTTAGTGTCAATATTGGTTTAGAATACCAAAACAATTCAAAGTCCTCGAAATGTGCTTCAAAATCTGCTTTTAATTCTCCAAAGGTTTTTAACTTACCATTTGAAATAGAAATCTCTTTTAGCGTTTCTACTAACCAAAGTCCTTTTTCTAATTCCAAAGTAATGGAATGTTCCTCTCTTTTATCGTGAACCACTATTTGAAGATTTTGCCAAGTCATCCCTTTTTTGGATTTGCTTGTTACGGAAGTAAGTGGTGTACCTCCAAGCCAAATAATTTTAGCTGTCGATTTTATGGTAAAATCGGTTGCTTTTGACAAGCAATTATGAATATAGTCGGGAGCGATTGTTGTTGCAGGGATTTTAAAATCAAACCAATCTTTGAGTGGATAATCAAAACAAATTCCGTGCATATAATTAAACAGCGATTTTTTTAATCCAAAACTAAATTTATCGTGATTGATGCCTGTTTTGTCTTTAAAAACAATATCATTGTGCGCAAAAGAAATTTCAGTTACTTCAGGAATAACTCCAAAATCTTCGGGATACATTCCTACTGGACTGTGAGCCGTCATTGCAAATTGATGCCAAAAACCTGATTGCAGTATTCCCAGTTCAAATAATTGTCGTACCATTTCCAAACTATCAATAGTTTCTTGAACCGTTTGTGTTGGATAACCATACATTAAATAAGCATGCACCATAATACCACTTTCGGTAAAATTTCGCGTTACTTGAGCCACTTGTTCCACCGTAACTCCTTTTTTAATCAATGCTAAAAGTCGGTCGGAGGCTACTTCCAATCCACCGGAAACGGCAATACAACCAGAAGCCTTTAACAAATAACATAAATCTGCTGAAAAACTTTTTTCAAATCGGATATTGGTCCACCAAGTCACTACCAAATTCCTGCGAAGTATCTCCAATGCTAATTCGCGCATCAATGCAGGCGGTGCAGCTTCATCTACAAAATGAAAACCATTTTCTCCTGTTTGGGCAATCAGTTCCTCCATTCGATCGACCAATAGTTTTGCCGCTATAGGCTCATAGAGTTTGATATAATCCAAGGAGATATCGCAAAAAGTACATTTTCCCCAATAACATCCGTGTGCCATCGTCAATTTATTCCATCGACCATCACTCCACAAGCTGTGCATTGGATTGGCAATTTCAATAACCGAAATATATTTATCCAACGGTAATCCTGAATAATCAGGCGTTCCCACTTCGGATTGTTTATAATCCGATCGAGTGGAATTATTAATATATACTACTGCACCATCGGCCAACAACAACGTTCTTTTGAATTCTTTCAAAGATGGATCAAGCAAATTATTATAAAGCAATTCAATAGGCAATTCTCCATCGTCCAAAGTAATAAAGTCGAAAAACTCAAATACTCTAGCGTCCTTTAAATTTCGCAATTCGGTATTGGGAAACCCACCGCCCATAGCGATTTGAATCGAGGGATAATTTTCTTTTAAATATTGAGCTGCCTTAAAAGCGCTGTATAAATTCCCTGGAAAAGGAACAGAAAAACAAACCAATGCAGGAGAACTATTTTCAATTTGTTGTTTTAAAATACGCAACGCTATACCGTCGATATAAGTAGAAGGTGCTTGCAAGTGAGCATACAATTCATCAAAAGAGTTAGCACTTCTACCCAAACGTTCTGCATAACGACTAAAACCGAAGTTCTCGTCAACCACTTCCACTATATAATCGGATAAGTCTTCCAAATAAAGTGTAGCCAAATGTTTGGCTTTGTCCTGAAGACCCATACTTCCAAAAGCCCAATCCATATCATCGAGTTGTGCAAAGCGAGAAGCTTCAGGCAGAAACTGTTCTTGACAAATTTGGCGTGCCATGGAAGGATTATTTCCTTGTAAAAAGGATACGGTAGCATCAATGGTTTTGATGTATTCTTTTTGCAAAGCATAAATACGACGAGCATTTTCTGAAATCCCATAAGGAAACGGAACTTGAAATAAATCAATCAATCCTTTTTTGGAAAATAATTCTAAAATAACCTCAATCCCCAAATCCATCTGATATGAAGGAATGTTTTTAGTATTCAAAAAACCTTTTAAATAAGCCGTAGCGGGATAAGGTGTATTGAGTTGTGTAAAAGGAGGAGTTATTAATAGAATATTTTTCAATGGACAAATTATTTATTTGCAAAAATATCGTCATTTTACTAAATAAACTAAGTTTTCAGGGAAGAAATTGTATGTTTTTATAGATTTATTTATATTTACAAACGAAAATAAAAGCCATGAAAAAAATAGTATTAGCCTCCTTATTTCTTTTCCTAATCAATTCCTATTCTCAAAAGAAAGAAAATCCAAAATCCACACTTGTAACTTATGACTTGACTCGAAAAGTTGAAGATAGAAATGGGCATTTAATTACGGATACTATTGAGAAGCTTAAGTATTTAAAAGAAATTGAACAGCAAAGAGCTTTAAGAAAAAAATCTGCATATAGAACTACCTCGAATACGACTCCTGTATATTTATGTGCCAATGGTTCATTTGAAGAATACGAAACAACTTCTGGCAATAATTACTTAACCAATTTTGCTTATGTAGAGGGAGGATTACTGAATCCTGTTCAGTGTCGTGATTTGGATCAAACTGCATACATAGGAATCCCTGAGTACAATCCCAACAATTTAAGTTTGATGGCAACTACCGTGTCGTCAAACTATTTGGATGATTTCATTGGAAACATCAATGCTTTTGATCAATATGCACTAAAATTAAATTATAAAGATAGCCAAGACACTGCAACTTTAGTGCAAGCCTATCGATTCAAAACCAACAACGAAACCTCTTTAAAATTTAATTTTAAAGCAGTTCTTCAAAGTATTACTGGTAATGATCATTTTAATGAACAACCTTTTTTCAAGGCGCGAATCGTGAATAATTCAGGAATAGTCGTAAGCGAATTTTGTTTAATTGCCGATCCTAATAATTGTATATTTACTACAGCCCCTAACTTAGAAAATGACAGTATGGTATTGTATACGCCTAACTGGCAGTCAGGAATTTTAGATATCTCATCTATTCCCAATAATGAAAATTTCACGATAGAATTTCAAGCCTCACGATGTGGACTTGGAGGCCATTTTGGTTATGCCTTTATCGATGACATTTGTTTGTTACATACTAATGAAAGTTTGCAAGGAAGTATTGAATTAGACCCTTTAAACAAAGTGTGTCCAACATTACCGATATCGGTTTGTGGAAGTTTTACTATTCCGTCATCAGGATCCATCACCGCTACTATTAGTTCAATAGTATTATATGTAAAAGATGCTTCCAATAACATTGTTTACACTACACAAACCACAACAAGCTTAGATTTGATTAACAAAAGATTCTGTTTTGATTTGACTGCAGCAAATTTACCCAATACCACCACGGGCACTTACAATGTGAGCGTGGCTATAAATTACGGCATCGTTCAAACCAATTGTTCAGGAACCACCTTTAATTCCGCTCATGATGATGATGCAAATCCGGGTTGGGATATTTGGTTTTTGAATTGTGCGAACTGCCCTATTACTCTTCAAAAGACCAGTTTATCCAAATGCGACACCAATAATGATGGGCAAGAAACTTTTGATTTAACTTCTGCTGAAAGTCAAATAATCAATCCAAGTACAGGTTTGACATTTAGTTATTACAGCACGATTAATGATGCCACGAACAACACCAATCCAATTAGTAATGCCAATGCTTATTTGAGTTACAGCTCAACAGTATTTGTAAGAGTAAGTCAAAATGCAACATGTTATAAAATAATTCCTTTGGACGTTATTGTCAAAAATCCACATGCCACTATATCTGGAATTCTGAATGTATGTTCGGGAAGTACTGTATTAAATGCTACATCAGGAAATAGTTATTTATGGAATACAGGACAATCCACACAATCAATCACTGTGAATAGTCCCGGAACTTATTCAGTTACTGTAGTAGATGTTAACGGATGTAGCTCATTAGCTACTACAACCATTTTAACTAATCAAATTGCTCCTGAACCCACACTTCTAATTACTCAACCCACTTGTTCTGTTTCAACTGGATCAATCAATGTTACGACTCCTGCAGCTCAAATCAGCTTTGACAATGGAACAACTTGGACTACTAATCCAAATAGCGGGAATTTACCATTGGGAATTTATACTATAAAAATAACGACAGTTACGGGCTGTATTTCGTATGGAACCACGGTAACATTAGTTCCTTTTGAAACTTCATACCCTGATTTCACCTCAGTAGATCCTACATTTTGTGGGGATACTGGAAGTATTACCATTCTAGGTACCGCTGATTTATACAGTTTTGACGACGGTCTAACTTGGGGCACCAGTAATATTGCTACAAATCTACCAGCTGGAACTTACAAAATTAGAACCAAAGACAC
>CANCJZ010000064.1 GCA_947378465.1 Flavobacteriaceae bacterium | reverse complement strand
TCGTCTTTTTCAACGGTTGGTTCCATAAATGGTTTAGCCCCTCTTTTAGTGGTTTCTTCAAATGCTGAACGGGCATCTTCTACCCATAGTGCAATTACTTTTACCCCATCACCGTGTTTTTTCAAATGCTCATTAATCGGTGAATCACTTGTTAAAGGAGTGGTCAATACCAAACGGATTTTGTCTTGACGCAACACATAGCTCACAGAATCTCTACATCCTGTCTCTAAGCCGCGGTAAGCGTGCGATTGGAATCCAAAAGCGGTTTTGTAATAATGTGCTGATTGTTTTGCATTACCTACATAGAACTCTACATAATCAGTTCCTAATAGGGGAAGGAAATCTTGTGCTCCTTCAAATATTTTTTCCAGTCCGTACTCAACGGATTTTACTTCTTTTGCCATAATATAATTGTATAATTTGGTCAATTAAATAGAGGAGTCTCTTTTAATTGCTGGTATTTTTTGAAATTATTTTATTTAAATTTTAGTCTTTTGTTATTCTAACCACGACATAAAATACTTGTCGTCAGAAATTTTCATTGCTTCTTCCGTTACCATTAATGGTTTGAAAGTATCCACCATAACCGCTAACTCCAAAGTTTCTTTTTTGCCAATACTTCTTTCTGCTGCTCCAGGGTGTGGCCCGTGTGCAATACCCGCTGGGTGCAATGAAATATGACCTGCTTCAATGTCATTTCTGCTCATAAAGTCACCATCTACATAATACAACACTTCATCCGCATCGATATTACTGTGGTTGTAAGGAGCTGGAATAGATTGTGGGTGATAATCATACAAACGCGGTACGAAAGAACAAACCACAAAGGCAGCACTTTCAAATGTTTGGTGAATAGGAGGTGGTAAGTGAATACGACCGGTAATTGGTTCAAAGTCGTGGATCGAAAAAGCATAAGGATAATTGTACCCATCATAACCCACTACATCAAAAGGATGTGTAGCATAAACCATTTCGAAAATCTCGTCTTTCTTTTTTACTTTAATAATAAAATCCCCTTTTTCGTCATAAGTTTCCAATTCATAAGGACGACGAATATCTCTTTCACAATAAGGCGAATGTTCCAACAATTGTCCAAACCAATTTCGGTATTGTTTAGGAGTATAAATAGGAGAGTGGGATTCAACTATAAACAAACGGTTGTCTTCAGTATCAAAATCAATTTTATAAATCATACCACGAGGAATGATTAAATAATCCCCGTATTTGAAATCTAAATTTCCGTAAATAGTACGAAGTTTACCAGTCCCTCTGTGAATGAAAATCATTTCATCTGAGTCGGTGTTTTTATAAAAATAATCTGTAGTTGATTTTCGAGGAGCTGCCAATACAATATGACAATCAGAATTGGTCAAAACTATTTTACGACTTTCCAAAAAATCATCTTGAGGAGCTACTTCAAATCCGCGCAATCGATACGATTGTATGTTGTTGGATTTCGATATTGTTGGCGCAATACTGTATTGTGAGCGTATTTCTTTTACCTGTGTTGGGCGGTGTTCGTGATACGAATTGGTGGACATTCCGTCAAATCCAACGGTACCAAATAATTGCTCATAGTACAAATCTCCGTTTGGTTTTCGGAATTGTGTATGGCGTTTTGGAGGGATATTTCCCAGTTTGTGATAAAATGGCATTTTTTTAAATTTAGATAATTAGACAAATAGACAAGGTGCCAATTAGATAAAGTGTCAATCAAAAAGACTTCGTAAAGGGGGCGGTATAAAACACTCCTACTAGTTGACACAAAAAAATAACTCATTCCGGATTTCTCTTGATGAGGTATTTTAATAAAATTAAAAGATTGTCCCACTTTTTCATTATTACAAATATCGTAAAAAAACAAAACAAAAAATCCAAAAAAGAAAATTTTCTTTTTTGGATTTTTTTGAATTCTGAATTTTATTCTATTATTCCGGATTATTCAATTTCGCTTTTCTTTTTCCATAAAGGAAATAGATAAACACTCCAATGATTAACCATCCTAAGGATAACATTTGAGCATCAATACTCAAGTTGATCATCAAATACGTATTGATTACAATTCCACAGATCGCGATGACCGGCAAAAAGGGTACTTTAAATGGGCGGATTAACTCCGGTTGTTTTTTACGCAAAATCCAAACGGCGATACACACCATTGTAAAGGCAAACAAAGTTCCGAAACTGGTCATATCTGCTAATTTATTAATAGGAGTAAAGGCTGCCACTACCGCAATAACCCCACCTAAAATTAATAAATTCGTTTTTGGTGCTCCTGTTACTCCGTGTATTTTTGAAAATACAGGAGGAATCAATCCGTCTTTCGACATTCCCAAAAAGATTCGGGATTGTCCCATAATCATCACCATCAATACCGAGATCAATCCTACAGTAGCGGCTATCGTAACGATATAACCTGCCCACGATTGTCCAGCAATGTCAAAGGCATATGCTACTGGTGCTTTAATTGCTTCTGGATATTTCCCCATTGGGTTAAAATCACTATAATTCATCATTCCAGTTAACACTAAAGAAACTAAAATGTATAAAAAGGTACATACTAATAAGGAAGTGATAATGGCAAAAGGTACATCTTTCTTTGGATTAATGGCTTCCCCAGCTTGAGTAGAAACGGCATCAAAACCAACATAAGCAAAGAAAATTGCCGCTGCTCCTGAGATAATTCCTTTTACTCCATACGCCTCGTGCGACTTTCCAGCGGCGTCAACAATAGTAGTTGCGTCTGGAATGAATGGATGCCAATTCGCGGTATTGATAAAAAAGGCTCCTGCAATAATCACAAACAACACCGCAGATACTTTAAGCATTACAATCAAATTGTTCGCTTTTGCTGCTCCTTGTGTTCCTTTTATTAAAATGGAAATTACCAATAGTACTATACAAAATGCTGGTAAATTCATCGAGAACCCCTCCCCAGTATAACTCGCTGGATCAGAGGTGAGCCACTCGGGCAGGTGCAAGCCAAACATTTTTAATAATTTATTAAAATATCCCGACCACGACACCGCCACGGTCATCGATCCCATTGCGTATTCCAGAATTAATCCCCAACCAATGATCCAAGCAAAAAGCTCCCCGATGGTTCCATAAGCATACGCATAAGCAGAACCTTCAACAGGTAATATTGATGCAAATTCCGAATAACATAAGGCGGCAAATACACAAGCAATACCCGCAATAATAAAGGATACCGCTAAGGCTGGTCCTGCGTGGTAATAGGCTCCAGTTCCTGTAAGTACAAAAATTCCTCCGCCAATAATAGCACCAATTCCTATTGCAGTAAGGCTCCATTTACCTAGAACTCTTTTTAATTCGCTTTTTTTCATATCTGCCTCAAAGGCCGACACTGGTTTTACTCTCCAAATAGACATAGTTTTATTCTTTTTAGTTTATTGTGCTCAAATATACTTTTTTTGTTTAATAATTTGATGGAAATTTAGTTTTTAGCATTTTAAAACCAAAATCCTATACTAAACCATACAAAACTTTTGGATTGTTCCGGCGACCACGAATATTTGATTTCTACTGGGCCCAATACCGTTTCCAATCCATATCCTAAGGCATATCCCGAATAGCGCGGAGTCGATAACCAATTCCCTGATCCGAATAAATTATCTTGCGCATTAGCATAATTAGCCGTGAAATTCACGTGATTTTTTTTGTAAAATTCCACATCGATGGTTCCAGCCGATTTGATATAACTATCCGCCGCGATGGACACAAAATCATATCCATAGAAATGTTTGAAGTTGTTGATGGTGTTATAACCATAGCCCCCAAGCACAAAATCCAAGAAAGAAATACTTCTTCCACCTACTGAAAATCCCGCTTCCGATGTCAGCTTTAAAGTAGCGCGTTTGAAAAACGTACGCGCGATTCCCGCTTCCCCTTTTACAATCGAATAACGGTCAAATTGGTTGGTATAGTTGGACGAATACAAATACGATTGCATATCGCCATTAAAGAACCATCCTTTTTTTGGAAAATATTTATTGTCGAACGAATCGTATTTTAAATACCCAAACACACTCGCATAATCGCTATTTTCAAAAATAGAAGCCTGATTGACCAAAGTATTGGTGCTGATCTTCATGTGCTTGAATTCGATTCCCGCTCCAATCAAAAACTTTTGTGCAAAAATGGTTTGCAAATACGCCTGATTGGTAAAATCCAAATAGTCAATATTCAAAGTGCTGATCCCCGTTTGGGCAAACAAAGTCCCGTGGCTGAAATCGTTCGCAACATTACGGTTGAATCGATTCAAACGGGATTTGAATCCAAAACTAAAATAAAAGCCATTGTCGATATAGTAATCCAAATTGTATCGAAAGTTATCCCCTAAGGCCAAATCCAACGACAAAACATCATTTTTAAATAAGGATTTCTTTTGGGTTAAGTTAACGAGAATCGCACTCTTGTACAAACCGTCATAATGTAACCCAAATTTTAAAAAGGTCTTGTTTTCGCTTTCTTTTACCTTCATATTGATTTCTTCGCCATCTCCTGATTTTTCAATGGTATAGTTGATGCCACTAAAGTTTTGAGTCGCATTTAACTTGTTCATTCCCTTTTTCAAATCTCTGTAGCTGATGGTATGTCCTGCTTGAAATCCTAATTTTCCAATAATATACGCTCGAGTATAATCTGTAACATCATTAATGCTGATTTTGTTAATTTTGATACTATCGTTTTTAGATTCATATTTGATATGTTGGGCAGTAAAGGTTTTTGGGTCCCCATATTTTGCTAATTTAGCCCTTACTAATTCAGCACTTTCTACTCCTTTTTTGATGATATCCTGACCTTCCGCGAAGGAGATGACGGAATATTTAGTGATATTCGGTTTGATGTAAATGTCGGTTTTACTCACATTCTCACGCATCTTGTCAATCATTTGCAAGTTCGAAACCTGTACCAATATCTTAGTAGCTTCTTTTAACAAACTACGATCTTTCAAATCGTCTTGCACATCCACTCCAATAATAATATCAGCTCCCATTTTCTTTACTTCGTCAATTGGGTAATTGTTGGACACTCCTCCATCAATTAACACTTTTCCATCAATTTCAACAGGGGAGAACAAAGTAGGGAAGGCCGAACTCGCCAACATTGCTTGCGGTAAAAAACCATTGTGCATTACCACTTCCTTACCCGTTTCGATATCCGTGGCCACACATACAAAAGGAATTGGCAGTTGATTAAAATCGCGAATGTAACGCACATTATGCGTTAGGCGGATCAACAAATTATAATTGTACAATCCTTTCGATAATGCAATAGGCACGCCTACACTAAAATGATTGAAAGGTAGCGATATGGCATACAACTCGTCGTTGTGTTTTTCGTAAAAACTTTTGGAATCTCTGGGAGTGTAATCTTTTAAAAGCTCATCAAAATTGGTGTTTTTAAAAATAGAATCAATTTGAGTGGCATTATAGCCCGAAGCATACAAACCTCCCACTACGGCTCCCATACTGGTACCTCCTATATAGTCTACTTTGATGCCTGCTTCTTCCAGTACTTTAAGTACCCCAATGTGTGCAAATCCTTTGGCACCACCACCACTAAGCACCAAACCTATTTTTGGTCGATGGGGAGTCTCCGTGGTTTGTGCGAAATGGAATTGTGGAAACAGCAGTACGATAAGGAATACAGCAACCACAAAACCCTTTTGAAAGACGTTTATTGCTTGTGGCGTGTAATGGTTTTCCTTAGTCTTGAGGAGCATACTTATTCTTTTTGGTAAAATTCGGAAATTTTTTTTGCTTTAGCTATACCAATCACCTCCGAAATTTCTTTTTCTGTGGCTAATTTTAATCTTTTTACACTTTTAAAGTGTTTTATCAGGGTCAACATAGTTTTTTCACCGATTCCCGGGATGGATTCAATGGAGGAATTCAATGCCGACTTGCTGCGTTGGTCCCTGTGGAACGTGATTCCAAATCGGTGGGCTTCGTTCCTCAAATGCTGTATGATTTTTAAGGTCTCCGATTTTTTATCCAAATACAATGGCACCGAATCGCCGGGGTAAAACAGCTCTTCCAAGCGTTTTGCAATCCCTATGATGGCAATCTTGCCCCGCAATCCCAAATCGTCGATGCTTTTCAAGGCCGACGACAATTGTCCTTTTCCACCATCGATAATAATCAACTGCGGCAACTCCTGCTTTTCGTCCAAGAGGCGTTTGTATCTTCGGTACACCACTTCTTCCATAGAGGCAAAATCGTTAGGGCCTTCGACGGTTTTGATGTTGAAATGGCGGTAGTCTTTTTTGCTGGGTTTACCGTCTTTAAAAACCACACAAGCCGCCACCGGGTTTGTCCCTTGAATGTTGGAGTTGTCAAAACATTCAATATGACGAGGCTCCACTGAAAGGCGTAAATCTTTTTTCATTTGCGCCATAATACGATTGGTATGGCGTTCGGGATCGACAATTTGAATTTGCTTCAATTGGTCCAAGCGGTAGTATTTGGCATTCCTTTCGGAGAGTTCCAAAATTTGTTTTTTATCCCCCAATTGCGGCACAGTAATCTTAACGCCTTCCCCCAAATTCAAGGCAAACGGCAGCACGATTTCCTTAGAAGTCAAATGGAAGCGCTCGCGGAGTTCTACCACGGCCAATTCCAATAGCTCTTCGTTGGTTTCGTCCAGTTTTTTCTTCAATTCTAAGGTATGGGAGCGGATGATGGCACCGTGGGCAATTTGTAAAAAATTGACATACGCCATCGTTTCATCGGATATAATGGTAAACACATCAATATTGGAAATCTTCGGATTCAACACCGTGGATCGCGATTGGTAATTTTCCAATACTTCTAATTTCTCCTTGATTTTTTGTGCTTCTTCAAATTGCATATCTGCCGCGAATTGCTGCATCTGAGACTTAAATTCGCGAATGCTCTCTTTAAAATTTCCCTTCAGGATTTCGCGAATCGCATTGACCTGTACTTGATAATTCTCCACCGATTCATAGCCTTCACAGCCTCCTTTGCAATTGCCAATATGGTATTCCAAACACACTTTAAATTTTCCCTTATCGATATTCGTGGGACTCAAATCGAAGTTGCAGGTGCGCAAGGGATACAGCTCCTTTATCATATCCAAAATGGTATGCACTGTTTTGAAATTCGTATAAGGACCAAAATATTCCGATCCGTCTTTGATCATTCTTCTGGTGGAAAAGATGCGGGGGAACGCTTCTTTTTTGATACAAATCCAAGGATAGGTTTTGTCATCGCGCAGCAATACATTATAACGGGGTTGCAGTTTTTTGATCAAATTGTTTTCCAACAATAGGGCATCCTGTTCCGAAGCTACGACAATATGCTTGATCTCTACAATTTTGCGCACCAACACATTGGTTTTTGCATTGTCGTGCACCTTATTAAAATAAGAAGAAACCCTTTTCTTCAAATTCTTCGCCTTCCCTACATATAATATTTTACCCTCTTTATCATAATATTGATACACCCCAGGATTGTCAGGCAAGGTTTGTATTTGTAACTCTAAGGATGGAATGCTGTTCATAGAGACAAAGATAGTTATTTTAGTACTTGAGGCAATAGGCATTTATTAGGCATTTATTAGGCAATAGGCAATAGGCATTAGGCAATAGGCATTAGGCATTAGGCAATAGACATTAGGCAATAGGCAAAAGGCATTAGTGAGTTGGGGTTACGAAGGGTTTATTGGGGGAGGCTAAGTGTTTTTTTGGTTGTAAGCTGTAAGTTTAGGTTCGAAATCTGAATGTTTACCGGGATTTAGACACTTAAAATATTTCGCCCACGATATCTTTCTTCTTTCTTCTTTCTTCTTTCCTCAGACCACAAAGTCTATTTGAACTTCCCTGATTAATGTTGACCGTTTTCTAATTGTTTTTTTTCCCCAACCCTCGCAGGGTTTAAACCCTGCGAGGGTTCGAGACGTGAATATTTATCGTGATTAATGCTCTTGATATACGCCGTTCCTAAGGTACTCATTGTTATCTTCAATCATTTTGCTACCAATATGTCGCCCCTGACGGGGCTTTCAAATTCCACAAAATCTTGCTTCTTGCTTCTTCTTGCTTCTTTCTTCTTTCCTCAGACCACAAAGTCTATTTTCTATACTCTATTCTCTATTTTCTAACGCAATATCTATCTTCTTCTTTAGTCTATACTCTATCCTCTATTCTCTAAACGCAATATCTTTCCTCTTGCTTCTTGCTTCTTGCTTCTGACCACAACTATTCTCTTTCTTCTAAAAATTATCAATTAAGAAAGCCTACCTTGTGCGATAACTTGTCAAATCAAGTCAAAGCCTCCAATGGACGAATGTTTTGAAGACCTGATTACAAGTTATATAGCCCAAAAAGTGGGCGTTTCCAACAACTTTATTACCCATAAGCTTGCTGCGAATTTAGCGGATAACCTCCTACAATTAAATGCAAACCAACTTCTGCAATCGGCCGGAATAGGGAATGCCCTCAAACACCAGCATAACGACCTGATTCGCAATGATCGGATTTATTGGCTGGACAAAGCCCACAACGACCCTTTTGAAAATGAGTTCTTTGTTCAAATAGAAGCCTTTATCGCCTATCTCAATCGAAGTTGTTTTGCCGGAATCACCTCCTACGAATTTCATTATTCCCTCTATGAAAGAGGCGCATTCTATGGCAAACACCTCGACCAATTTCAAGACAATTGCAGCCGTCAATTTTCCCTTATCAGCTATCTCAACCCCCATTGGGAACCTGTGCACGGAGGCGAATTATTGATCTATCAACAACCCCATAACCAGATCATCACGCCCACCCATGGCAAAACCGTGTTCTTTAAATCCAATGAAATTCCCCACGAAGTTCTTGTATCTACTACTAAAAGAATGAGTATTACAGGCTGGCTAAAAAGGTCTTAGTTTTTTAGGGATTAGAAACATAGAAGCAAGAAGAAAGTTATTGCGTTTAGAGAATAGAGAATAGTGAATAGACGAAAGAAGCAAGAAGCAAGAAGCAAGATATTGCGTATAGAAAATAGAGAATAGAAAATATAGAGAATAGAACAAGAAGCAAGATTTTGTGGAATGTTACGGTAGACATAATTGGTAGCAAAAATTATTGAAGCTAACAATGAGTACCATAGGTACGACATATATCAAGAGCTATAATCACGATAAATATTCACGTCTCGAACCCTCGCAGGGTTTTAAATCCCTGCGAGGGTTGGAAAAAACAACAACAATAAGAAATCAGTCAGCACCAATCTGGGGAATTCATTCTCTAAAAATAACCACTTTAATACAAACATTTCTCCCCATATTATACATTCCACTATTTGGCGTTTGGGTATAGTATTCAAAATATTTAAGGCGGCTCATATTCGATTGATAAGAAAGGTTGAAGAGATTGTTTATCTGCAGTTGCAATTGAATGCGCTGTGCTTTTTTATTAGTAGATTCAAATAACAAAGCAGTATTTACTAACAGATAATCAGGAGTTGGAGTTTCACTTTGGTTTAAACCCAAATAACGGTGTTGGGCTGCCGTATATTCCCAATCCAGTTTTGTTGTAAAAAATGTTTTTGAAACTTTAGAAAGCTCCCATTGCTTTGAAAAACTACTCACCCATTTTAAGGAAGGAATCAATGGAAGGTATTCGCCTTGCACTCCTTTATTAGCGTATTTTGCATCTCTATTAAATCCATAAACAACGCTTACACTTTGATCTGTTCTCATCCCTTTTAATGTCTTAGGGAAATAGGCCGCACTACATTCCAATCCGTAAAGTTGCGCCTTTGATTTTTGATATTGGTAGGTTTTATTCCCCTGAGCATCCGTAATGGGGGCGCCATTGGGGTTGACCAACATGGATAGGTAGATGTAATTCTGAATATGATTGTTAAACAAACTACAATCCACGCTGCCTTCTTTAAACTGCAGATTGATTCCCAAATCTTCTTGAAGTGAAAATTCTGGAGCAAAATTTCTATTTCCTAAATAATTGATATGAGCCCCAGGATCCAATCCATTGGAGGCAATTTCAGTAGTATTTGGCGCCCGATATCCTCTGCTAATATTTGCTTTGATACTGCATTTTTCAGACGCTTGAAAACTAGCTCCCAAGCTGGAGGATAGGTCCTTATAGTTTTTTTGAAATGCGGGAAACTGCAAATTTGCCGTTGGCGTTTCGCTATGTTGATCAAAACCAGTGAGTGGATTGGTACGGATATAAAAATCATCCCATTCAATATGGCGTTGGTCGTAACGAATTCCCCCGCTGATGTGCCAAGGCGCTTTATTCCAAGTAGCAATATAATTTACTCCCTTCTCGTTCAAGCGATAGTTTGGGATGGGAAAATCAGTAGCGTCGATACTTTGATTGGTCTGGATCATTCCGTTAACACCAAAACTACTTTCCAGATGATTATTTTGTTTAAAAGTATAACGACCGCTATAATTGAGGGTGTTTAGTTGGACATGCATCCCCGCCAATCCTGTATAAGTAGGATGATTGAATTCGCTTCGTATATTTTGCTGTGCACCTAACATAACAGCTAGCTTTCCCTTTCCTAATGCATATTCGTTTTGAGTATACAATCTATAATGCTGTATACGTTGATGCAAGGGGGATATTTTATACGAATTCAGTTCGTCATCAGTTACCAAAGGACGATTTTTTACATCATCATTGGACTCTGCGACTTGTTTGGTAAACCTTCTGCTTATAGAATCCCTGCTACCATCTGGAATTCCTTGCCGATTGTCGTACAGGGTAAAATTCAAATGCGAATGCCCTTTTGTTGAAGTATAGCCAAATAATGCCAAACAATTAGTTTCATTAAAATTGGTGTTGTAAACCCTTCCGTCGATGGCATTCCGATAGTTTTTAGCCATTTTATTGGAGCCACTAACCGCTACAAAATAATGAGGTGTACCATATGAAACTCTGATGGAATTCCCGGTCAAATTGTTATTGGTTTGGTATTCCGAGAGTACTTTGGTATGCAGCTTTCCGTCTTTTTCCTTTGGGATAAAAGGAAATAAACGCACGACTCCTGCCAATGCATCCGAGCCATAGAGCAAACTGGACGGTCCTTTGACGATTTCCGCTCTTTGTATTGTATATCCATCTACTTCTATACCGTGTTCGTCGCCCCATTGTTGGCCTTCTTCACGCATTCCATCAAATAAGGTCAAAACCCTATTGTAGCCCAATCCTCTGATAAATGGTTTTGAAATATTGGGACCCGTTTTTACGGCATTCAAACCCGGAGCGTTTTTTACTAACACATCAATCAGATTGCTTTCATTCGATTGTTCAATCGCTTTTGCTGAAACTAAGCTGATCGCTGCTGGATTCTCTCGAATTCTTTTGGATTTACTACTCCCTTTTATCACGACTTCCTCAAGGGTTTGGGCTTCCTTTTTTAAATACACCACCACTTCTTTTGCGGCTTCATATGTTACTGTTTTGCTTTCATATCCTGCTCCGCTCACTTCAATAAATATAGGGTTTATAGTTGTTTTTACAACCAACTCAAAGTTTCCTTGACCATCAGTAGTGCCAATTTGATGGTTTACTTCTATAAATATCCCTTTTAGAGCTTGCCTGGTTTTATCGTCAAATACCCTCCCTTTAATGGTTTGGCTATAAATGGAACTACTGCACAACAGGAGCAGCAAATAGAAAAATGAATGGAACTGTTTAGTGAACATTTGGGGATGATTTTGTTTTGTTTAGCGTGCAAAAGTATATTGTTAGATTAATCTAACAAAATTATTTAACAAAATAAACTTTGAAAGCGAATGCACGAATCAATTATTTTTTAAATTTGTTGTATGAATTCCTTTATAGAAGAAAACTACCTCAAAGCATTATTTAACTTATCCAATGAAAAAGGAGAGGTTAATGTCAATGAATTATCTAAGAAATTAGAAATCAAAATGCCTACAGTAACCAGTATGATGAAAAAATTATCCGAGAAAGGATTGGTTCATTATGAAAGTTACAAACCCATTCGCCTGAGCGATAAAGGGAAAAAGGCTGCTGCTTTGATTATTAGAAAACACCGACTTACTGAAATGTATTTGGTGGAAAAAATGGATTTTGGTTGGGAAGAAGTGCACGCGATAGCCGAGCAAATAGAACACATCAAATCCATTGCATTTTTTGATAAAATGGATCAGCTTTTGGGGTTTCCCAAACTCGATCCGCACGGCTCGCCAATTCCGAACAGCAATGGAGAAATCGAGTCCAAACCCTTTAAAAAATTAAGCGAATGTAACGTTGGAGATCAGGTGGTGCTTACCGCAGTCATGAATACCTCCACCGACTTTTTAAAATTCTTAAATAGCAGAGCCTTAAGTTTGGGAACAACAATCACTGTTCATGCGATTGAACCTTTTGACCATTCCATGGTGGTGCGCTATGCGGATCGTTCCAATGAAACCTTAAGCCATACCGTTTGCGACCGTTTGCTAATCGAATAATTATTCAAATCCCTATTGAAAGAATTGAAATAAACTAAGAATCACTTTCTTTTTTATATAAATACCTCGAGTTCCTTGTTGGCAAAGAATAATACAACTAAGGTCAAGTAATTCAATTTTCCCAACCAATAATTTTTCATTTAATCCCTAGTAAACCCGCATAATCGAGACTTTTGGGATCGATACCCCAAGCTTTGGGGAGCTCCCCGAAGGTCTCGGGTTCGACCCCAAAAGGTTTGGGTAGCTCCCCGAAGGTTCCGGGTTCGACCCCAAAAGGTTTGGGTAGCTCCCCGAAAGGCTTGGGGAGCTTATTTTACGTTAGGGGTGGTTGGGAAAGTTTGTTTGTTTTTAAAATAAAAAGAAGGGGAAGGCTTGTGGGGAGAGGGATTTAATAAAAATAATTTATATTTTATTAAATATAGTATCCATATGATATTCTAAAAATTCCTTCCGGGGTAGATAACTTACATCGGTATTAATTTTTGTTTTTTCGATAGGTGTAAAGTGTGTTTTATAAAAATCAGTGTCTTTTTTATTTTTTATTTCAGAAGAAAATATGATTTTATAATTTGGAGTAATGCCAATTAATCCTTTGTCAAATGCTTTGTCGTAGAGTGCGGATAAGCAAATTCCATTTTCAGGATTTAGTCGTTCTTTTTCATTAACGGACCAAGGAACTATATGACTGGCTAAAAGTAATTGAGGAATATCGATTCCTGTAATAGCACATTTGGAGTTATAATTGGAT
>CANCJZ010000063.1 GCA_947378465.1 Flavobacteriaceae bacterium | reverse complement strand
AGCAATTAAAAGAGGCGGGTGTCGCTTATAAAGCAGGAAGCTTCCCTTTCAAAGCACTAGGTAGAGCTAGAGCAGGTGGTGATTTGGACGGATTTGTAAAAATCCTTGCTGATGCTAAAACGGATGAAGTTTTGGGAGTACACATGATTGGTGCTCGTGCTGCTGATTTGATCGCGGAAGCGGTTACAGCAATGGAATTCAGAGCTTCTGCGGAAGATATCTCCAGAATGTCGCACGCACATCCTACTTTTGCGGAAGCAATTAAGGAAGCGGCATTAGCTGCAACGGATAATAGAGCCTTACACGTGTAATACGTGATTGACTATATTAAAAAACCCGCTTTTAGCGGGTTTTTTTTATTTTTGAGGGTATAGTTTGAAAGTATAATAGACCTCTTTGTTCTGTATATAGACTATAAAATTACCATCTTCTTCTTTGAAAATCTGATAGTGGTATTGATCGCCTGGAATACTGAGGTTTTTACGTGTTTCGTTATTACTTTCGATAAAATAAAGGTCAAAACTGCCATTCTCTCCCTTGGCAAAACGCAATTTGGAGAAGGTACCATCGTTAAACTCCTCAATCCATTGATTTTTATCCATAGTCACCTTCACCACATCGTTATCCGGTTCGCGATAATAGTATTTCTTTCTCGAATAAAAGGATTGTATTTGTTTTTTAGTCAGGTTGATTTCCGGTTGTTTGTCCAATAGCACCCAATCGTTTTGTTTTTTCTTGTCTTGATTCAAAAGGGACACAAAAGCATTACAGTTTTTCTGTAATCGGAAGAAAATGCGATCAAACGCTTCCTTTTGAGCTACCGTATCGGTATATTTTTTTAAAAAAGGCGTGATGTATTTATGATTAATGATATCCACCCGGACATCTTGCTTTAGATGGATGTTTTCCTCTAAACTATTGCATATTTTAGTGTTAAGCGAGTCAATTTGTTCTACGGATTGCCCTTGGGAAAGCTGTATCGTCAGCAATAAGGCTAGGCTATAAATAATTTTCATGTATTGGGTTTAATATTTTTTATAAAAATAAGAAATTTTGGGTAATAGTCTTATGAAGAGAAGAAAGAAGCAAGAAGAAAGAGGAAAGATGTTTGAGAATAGGTAGTTTTAATTGACAATTGATAATTGATAATTAGGTTGGGGTGTAAAAAAAACTTTTTTCACTATCATATTATTCCCAATGTAACCCCTCAGCTTGTCATTTCAATATATATGAGAAATCACATATAGTAATTAACAATTGATAATGTATAATTGATAATAATAATAACCATAATCAAGTTAGATATTTATGTCTCGAAACCTGACAGGTTTTTAAAACCTGTCAGGTTTGCGAAGAACACAAATTATAGAAACATTTTAAAATCGTTCAACACTAATCGGGGAAGTTCAAAAGCTGTAAAAAATAAATTAATTCAAAATCAACCTTTAATATGTTCTCTGTTTTTCTTTTTATTTCCATTATAACAATAATACCCCATAAAAAAACCACCGTTAACATCCATCAACGGTGGTTAATCATTAATAATTCAAATTAAGCAGTAAACAAATACTTATAACTGTTCCATTGAGTATAAATTAGGAACAAATTAGCCAGTAATACAAAGGCTCCAATACCTAATTCTTTTGGGTTAACACAAGCAAGTATCATAAAGATGTTTACCGAAACCGGTAAAAGCACTATTAAAGATACTTTTAAAAATTTTCCACTTACTAAGGAGATTCCGGCTAGTAATTCGATGGATTTGGCTAAAGGTAGTAAATACTTCATGGCTACAAATCCTCCCATAATGGTTGCCATAGCTCCTGTAGGGGCTGGCGGTTTGATTAAATCAAAGAAATAGGTAATAGAAGCAAATAAAAATAGCGCTCCTAAAAGCAATCGGACAATAATGGTTGCGATTCTCATAATGTTTAGTTTTATTGTTGGTATTCCAAAGATAATAAAATTTTAAAAACTAAACTGTTAAGAGTTTTTTTGGCTTAATTATTTTTTTAAAAAAGAACGATATCCCCAAACCCCTAATCCTCCTAATAATAAGAAAGGCCATAGCAGAATCACAAATGCAATGATGGCTTCTAGCGTAAACCAACCGGTTTTAACGCTGTCCCAAACCTGCAATCCGATATTCGGGCGGTATGCATTGATGCTTTTTTCATTAGCTACCAGCACTTGCTTGATAGAAGGGTCTTGGTAGAGTTCTAATTTAAGGGTGCTGTAGTTTATTTGGTCTTTTAAGGAAAGATTTTGAATGGTTTTCTCGTCTTTGGCTTCCTTTTTAGTATCCAAAACAGCCTCGGCATCCATCACTTGGTTGAGTATTTTGCCTTTGGTGTCAATGTCTTTGGCTAAACGACTTTCACTGTTTTCGCTGCGGTGCTGTGCAAGTTTGTTGGAAAGCAATTGCAAACTCACATCATCGGCTTTGATGACTCTATAGTTTAAAAAGCCCACTTGCTTGGCAATACATTTTACAAGTGTATCCATTTTTTGGTTGGGAACCCTCAGTGTGATATTGTTTTCTACTTTATACTTGGTGGTAACGAGGGAACTGTCAGGACTGATCTTGGTTTGATCCTCATTGGACACGGTGCTTTGCAAATTGGTGTAAGTAACAAACCCACCAAAGCTTTTTGTGGCATCTTCGATCATTTCGGTCGAATGGTAAACGTCTTTGACCTTACACTTGATGTCGGCGGTTCTGACGAACTTGCGTAGGGGTGCATTAAGAGGTGTTTGGGTAGTGTTGGAAACCGAGGTAACGCTGTCGGTAGTTGTCGCGGAAGCATTGGAAACCGAGTTGGGTTCGTCGTTAGTTGCTTCAGATTGTTTGCAGGAAATAACAAAGCTGGCTAGGAGCACAGCGGTGGCAAAAGGAAGGTGTTTGTTCATAATAATTCATTTTAAGGTTATTGTTGATATAATAATGTGCAATGTTTTTATAACGAGTAATTTATTATCAATAACTAAAATGATTTATAAGTGAATAATAGAACTTCTTAGCACAACTAAAAACCGTGCCAAAAATTCAAGAACTTAAATAAAGCTTAAAAAGTATTTTATTGTAATTTTGAAAAAAATAAAATAAGCTTGAGAACAATACACCTTCATTCCCTTGAAAATCCAACGGCCTTCAAAGAACAATTATTGTCCTGGGCCGATCAATTTAGAGAAGTGGTGTATTTAGATTCCAATGCCTATCATCAAAATCATTCCTCTTACGATATGGTTTTGGCTGTAGAAGCGTTTACCGCCATCAAAACAGATTATCACAATGCTTTTGAAGATTTAAATCAATACCAACAACAAACAAAGGATTGGCTGTTTGGGTATTTGTCCTATGATTTGAAAAATGATACCGAAGATTTATTTTCCAAAAACCATGATGGGCTCCACTTTCCTGATTTGTTTTTCTTTCAACCTAAGAAGTTGTTCTTACTCAAAGGGAATCAATTAGAATTGCACTACCTACGAATGTGCGACGATGAAATGGAGGAAGATTTGGAGGCTATTGCGCAACAATCAGTGTTTTTACAACCCAAAGTAGGCATCGACATACAGCAACGTATTTCCAAAAATAACTATATCGACAAGGTAGAAGTAATGCTGGAGCATATTCAGCGTGGAGATATCTATGAAGCCAACTTCTGTATGGAGTTTTATGCTGAAAACGTGGGTATTGAGCCTGTTGATGTTTATAAAAGAATTAATGCAATTTCAGAGCCGCCTTTTGCGGTTTATTTTAAAAATAACATCCACTATTTGATGTCAGCATCCCCCGAACGCTACATCAAAAGAGAGGGAAATAAGGTCATTTCGCAACCCATTAAGGGCACAGCAAAAAGGTATGAGGACGAAGCGCTTGACGAACAATCCAAAAATGACTTGTTTGAGAATCAAAAGGAACGTTCTGAAAATATTATGATTGTTGACTTGGTGCGCAATGATTTGTCGCGCACTGCCGTAAAGGGATCGGTGGAAGTAGAGGAGCTTTGCGGGATTTATACCTTTAAGCAAGTGCATCAAATGATTTCTACCATTACTTCTGAAGTAGAGCATAATACCAGTCCGGTGGCTATTTTACAAACTACCTTTCCTATGGGTAGTATGACGGGTGCTCCTAAGATTTCGGCAATGCAAATCATCGAACAACTGGAGGAAACCAAACGCGGTTTGTACAGTGGAGCCGTAGGTTACATCACTCCAGAAGGCAATTTCGACTTTAATGTGGTCATTCGAAGCGTGCTTTACAATAAGGAAAATAAATACTTATCCTTCTCCGTTGGCAGCGCCATTACCTTTCTATCGGAACCGGAAAAAGAGTATGAAGAATGTTTGTTGAAGGCCAAGGCGATGTTTGAGGTGTTGCGTTAAATATAAATCAGTATTTTTGAAGAATGCTTTTACAATTCCAAGATCATTTACAACAAGAGTTTGCTTTCCTAGAGGGGAAGCAATTGTTTTTGGCAGTAAGTGGCGGTGTAGACAGTATGGTTTTGTTGCATCTAATGCATCAATTGCCATACAAAATAGCAGTGTTGCACTGTAATTTTTCCCTAAGAGGAGCTGAAAGTGATGGCGATACAGCCTTTGTGCAAGACTTTTGCGCACGTCATAATATTCCTTGTTTTGTAAAGGTATTTGATACGGCATGCTACGCCGAACAACACAAACTTTCGATACAAGTAGCGGCACGACAGTTGCGCTACGATTGGTTTTCCGAACAATTACAAGCTCAAGGATATGATTATTTGCTGACGGCACACCATCTAGAAGATAGTTTGGAGACCTTTTTAATCAATTTTACGCGTGGAACTGGTATTGACGGTTTGATGGGGATTCCCAAACAAAACGAACGTGTAATCCGACCTTTATTGCCTTTTTCGCGACAAGAGGTTATGGATTATGCCAGCTTGCAACAGTTGCAATGGAGGGAAGATTCGAGTAATGCCTCTGATAAATACCTGCGCAACAAACTCCGACATGAGGTAGTGCCGGTGCTAAAAAGTTTGAATCCGTCTTTTTTAGATTCCTTTCAAGCCACCTTGAATCATTTACAACAAGTACAGTCCTTAGCGGTTGATGCTCTTGACGCTATGTATGCTAAAGTGGTACACGAGGAGGGAAATCAACTTAAGATCAATATAGAAGTACTGCTTAAGGTTCCGAATTACAAAGCCTATTTGTTTGCATGGCTCAAAGAGTATGGCTTTACGGCTTGGGAAGACCTGTACGAGTTACTGACGGCACAGTCCGGAAAAAAAGTACTGTCAAAAGACTATGGATTGCTTAAAGACAGAGATTTTTTAATCCTATATCCCAAAGAACAGCAGGACTTAGAAACGAGTTATAGTATTGCAAAAGAACAAGAGGTTGTTAAAGTTCCATTAAAACTCACATTTAATAGAGAAGAGGTTAATATCAATCAAACTACTAATTGTATATTTGTGGATGAAGATCGATTAGATTTTCCATTGACGCTACGCAAATGGGAAGAGGGTGATGTTTTTTATCCTTTGGGGATGCAGGGAAAAAAGAAGCTTAGCAAATATTTTAAAGACGAAAAGATGTCGTTGATTGATAAGTCCGCTCAATGGCTTTTATGTACTGGGAATAAGATTGTATGGGTAATTGGAAAACGACAAGACGAACGCTTTAAAACCACTTTAAAAACAACAAATAAACTACAAATAACACTTGAATTATGAAGAAAATAGTATTTATACTCTTCGCTATTTTTACGTTTGCCACTTCCTCGGCACAAATGAAGAACCCCGTCAAATGGACTACCAAGACGGAAAAAATATCCGACACCGAATTTAACTTGATTATGAATGCTACCATTGAAAAAGGTTGGCATATGTATTCGCAATTCACTCCTGAGAATGGACCGCTTGCCATAGTATTGACATTTAAGGATCAAAAAGGCTATCAATTGATTGGGAAAGCTAAGGAAAGCCCTTATAAAAAGCATTTTAATGCCGATTTTGGCGTGGATGAATATTATTTTGAGGATAAGGCTACCTTAACGCAAAAAGTAAAGATTACCAATCCTAAAATAGGAAAGATAGTAGTCAATGTCGATTTTCAAGCTTGTTTGACACAATGTGTGAATGATAATAAGGATTTGACTTTTGAAATTGCAGTATTGGAAAATGCTACTACGGCTGCAAATCCAACCGATACTGTAACCACTGCCGTCACTACCGCCGATACCGCAAAAACGGAGACTAAGGCCGTAACTTCAACAGAGGTAAAAACCGCTCCGGTTAAGAAAGAAGAGAAAAAAGGGCTGTTAATGATTTTTGCTTTTGCCTTTTTAGGAGGCTTAGCGGCTTTGTTGACACCATGTGTATTCCCGATGATTCCTATGACGGTTAGTTTTTTTACCAAACAAAGCAAAACACCTGCCCAAGGGAAACGCAATGCCATTATTTATGGCTTGTCCATCATTGGGATCTATGTAATTCTGGGATTGGTGATCAATGCGATCTTTGGTGCCGATGCTTTAAATGCACTGTCTACCAATGTGTGGTTTAATGTATTGTTCTTTATTTTATTAATAGTATTTGCAGTATCGTTCTTAGGGGCATTTGAAATCATGTTGCCTAATTCGTGGGCAAACAAGGTAGATCGCCAAGCGGATCGAGGCGGTATTATTGGAATCTTCTTTATGGCGCTGGCATTGGCAATCGTATCGTTTTCGTGTACGGGTCCAATTGTTGGAACGTTATTGGTAGAGTCGGCTTCTAAGGGAGGTATAACACCTATAATAGGAATGTTAGGCTTCTCCTCGGCAATTGCGTTGCCATTTATGTTGTTTGCTTTGTTCCCTGCGTGGATGAATTCCTTGCCAAAATCAGGGGGGTGGTTGAATACCGTTAAAGTATCCTTAGGATTCCTTGAGTTGGCCTTTGCCTTTAAGTTTTTGTCTAATGCCGACTTAGTGTTGCAATTGCATTGGTTTGAAAGAGAAACTTTCTTAGCCATTTGGATTGCGGTATTTGGTACTTGGGGGATTTATTTGATTGGAAAGATTACGTTGCCACACGATTCGCCAATCACGCACATCTCGGTAGGTCGTTTGATGTTGGCTTTGTTAGTTTTTAGCTTTACGTTTTATATGATTCCTGGTTTATGGGGCGCGCCATTAAAACTAATTAGCGCTTTCCAACCTCCAATGACCTATAGCGAGAGTCCTAATGGTGTAGGAGGCAGTGCCAAGAGCGTTGGCAAAGACGAACAACTCCCTGAGGGCGCTGAAATAGGCCCGCATAACTTGATCGTATTTACTGATTATGATAAAGGTTTGGCTTACGCCAAAACCGTGAACAAACCTGCTTTACTTGATTTTACAGGACACGCTTGTGTTAATTGTAGAAAGATGGAGAACAATGTATGGTCTGATAAACGGGTATTGAATATACTAAAAAATGATGTGGTAGTGATTTCGTTATTCGCTGATGACAAACGTCCTTTACCTAAAGACCAGCAGTTTGTTTCTAAGTCTACCGGTTCTGAAATTGAAACCATAGGGGATAAGTGGACAGATTTTATGATTACAAAATACAAAACCAATACCCAACCTTTGTATGTATTGGTGGATTTGGAAGGGAATAATTTGAATACGGAAACTCCAACAACCAGTTACGATCCTGATGTAGCTTTATACGAGAATTGGTTGAAAAAAGGATTGGCTAATTTTAAAAAATAGTCTTTATATTTTATATAAAAAAGAAAGCTGCAACAATAGTTGTGGCTTTCTTTTTTTATTTTAAAATTGACTATATTTGTGTCGCTGTGAGCTGTTTAATATAAAAAAGATAGCAATGTTAGTGAAGGTATTTGGTAGTGCTGTATTTGGGGTTGAAGCAACCACCATTACGGTAGAAGTAAACTCGGATAAAGGGGTAGGGTATCATCTTGTGGGCTTACCAGACAATGCCGTAAAAGAGAGCAGTTATCGTATTGCTGCCGCATTAAAAAACAACAACTACGAACTTCCCGTTAAAAAATTCACCATCAATTTGGCTCCTGCCGACATTCGCAAAGAGGGTTCTGCCTATGATTTGACCATTGCCATAGGTATTTTAGCGGCCACCAATCAAATCAAAGCCGAGGCGATTCATCAGTACGTCATTATGGGAGAATTGTCCTTAGATGGGAGCTTGCAACCCATTAAAGGAGCGCTGCCGATTGCCATTAAGGCCAAAGAAGAGGGATTTAAAGGATTCTTTTTACCCAAAGTGAATGTTAAGGAGGCTGCAATTGTTCAAGGGCTTGACGTGTACGGCGTGGATAATGTATTGCAAGTGATTAATTTCTTTGAAGGAAAAGAAACCTTAGAGCCAACGGTAATTAATACACGAGAGGAGTTTAACAAGACCTTGGATTTTCCCGAATTCGATTTTAATGATGTCAAAGGCCAAGACTCTATCAAAAGATGTATGGAGATTGCGGCCTCTGGGGGGCATAATATTATTTTGATAGGTCCTCCTGGATCAGGAAAGACGATGTTGGCCAAGCGATTGCCCAGTATATTGCCTCCTATGACTTTAAAAGAAGCCTTGGAAACCACTAAGATTCATTCGGTAGCCGGAAAGATAAAAGATGCTGGCTTGATGAGTCAACGACCGTTTCGAAACCCGCATCATTCGGCTTCTGGAGCTTCTTTAGTAGGTGGTGGTAGTTATCCGCAACCAGGAGAGATATCGTTAGCGCATAATGGAGTGCTTTTTTTGGATGAATTGCCAGAGTTTAAGCGCGAAGTACTGGAAGTAATGCGTCAGCCGTTGGAAGATCGAGAGGTTACGATTGCGAGGGCAAGGTTTACCATTACCTATCCGTCTTCCTTTATGTTGGTGGCGAGTATGAATCCCAGTCCGAGTGGTTATTTTAACGATCCGAGTGCTCCTATGACTTCCTCACAGGCGGAAATGCACCGTTATATGAGCAAAATATCCGGACCGCTCTTGGATCGAATCGATATTCATATAGAAGTTACCCCCGTACCTTTTGAAAAGCTAACCGACAAACAGAAGTCGGAGAGTAGCTTTGAAATTCGCAAAAGAGTGATCGCTGCACGAGAAATTCAAAACAATCGCTTTGAACACTTAACGACCATACATTACAATGCCCAAATGAATGTCAAACAGATTCGAGAGTATTGCGCCTTGGATGATGCATCGTTAGAATTGCTCAAAAATGCAATGGAACGTTTGAATCTTTCGGCTCGTGCTTATGATAGAATACTCAAAGTGGCGCGCACCATTGCTGATTTGGACGCTAGTGAGCATATTAATTCTCATCACATAGGGGAAGCCATCCAATACAGAAGCTTGGATAGAGACGGTTGGTTGGGATAAAGGAGGTTGTATTTAGTATTGCTCGTTGCTGTTAGGAAAATCAACCGATTTGACATCCGCTACATAATTCCCAATAGCTTGGGTCATATCTTCGAACAAATTCATATATCTTCTCAAAAATCTAGGGCTGAATTCGTGGGTCATCCCTATCATATCGTGAAGTACTAATACCTGTCCGTCTACGCCGCTACCCGCACCAATCCCAATTACAGGAATAGAAATGCTTTGTGCCACTTTTGTAGCCAATGCTGCTGGGATTTTTTCCAATACTAAAGCAAAACAACCAATGCGCTCCAATAATTTAGCATCTTCGATTAGTTTTTCTGCTTCGGCATCTTCTTTGGCTCTTACCGTATAAGTTCCGAATTTATAAATGGATTGAGGGGTCAATCCTAAGTGTCCCATAACAGGAATACCTGCATTTAAAATGCGTTTGATACTTTCTTTGATTTCGCTACCACCTTCTAGTTTCACGGCGTGGCCTCCACTTTCTTTCATAATACGGATAGCGGAACGCAATGCCTCTTTAGGATCCGATTGGTAAGTACCAAAAGGCAAGTCGACTACTACTAAAGCTCTTTCAGAAGCACGTACCACACCAGAGGCGTGATAAATCATTTGATCCAAAGTAATAGGCAAAGTGGTTTCGTGCCCTGCCATTACATTACTAGCCGAATCGCCTACTAAGATGACGTCCACACCCGCGGTGTCTACAATCTTAGCCATGGTATAGTCGTAAGCCGTCAACATAGAGATCTTTTCTCCATTGGCTTTCATATCAATTAAGGATTTGGTAGTGATTTTTTTGTAATCTTTTTTAGCTACTGACATTTTAATATCTTATTGTGTGTTGTGAAACTTCAGTGTTATGGGCTCAAAGTACATTTACGAACTTTATGAGGCGTAAAAGTACTAAAATCGATTAGTTTTACTATGTTTTTACCAAAAAATGATAGCTACTTTATTGAATTTAACGCTATGGTTTAGGCAATTGAATAGTATTAACGTATTATTTTTAGTATTAAATAGTTTGAACTTGATTATTTAGGATATTCTTATTCTTTTAAATTAAAATTAAAAAGTGAATCATAACGAATTACTTTAAATGTATTTTACTTTAAAAAACTCTTTAAACCTTCGTAATTACTAATCTTAATACTGTGTTTTTCCTTGCCCAATACACTTTCAATTTGTGTTGGAATAGGCAATTGGGTATCGAGCACTGGTTCCACCACATCTAAAAATTTTATAGGATGAGCCGTTTCTAAAAAGACTCCTATGGATTGAGGATGTATAGCCATTTCTTTTTTCAAACCTAAATAACCCACTGCGCCGTGAGGCTCGGCAATGTATCCCGAATGGGCATAGATGCTTTTCATCGCCTCTTTTGTCTCCTCATCGTTATATGTATAGGAAGAAAAGTCCTTGTTGAATTCGTTTAGGTCGTTGTGGTACATTTCCTGAATACGGATAAAGTTGCTTGGATTTCCCACATCCATCGCATTGGAAATGGTAGGAACAGAAGGCTTTGGTTCATAAATTCCTTTGACTAAGAATTGCGGAACTGTATCATTCGCATTGGTAGCCGCTACAAAGTGAGCTATAGGCAATCCTAATTTTTTTGCTAAGATACCCGCACAGATATTGCCAAAGTTACCACTCGGACAAGAAACGATAAGCGGTTTGTGGTGTTCCTTTAATTGCTGATAGGCAAAGAAGAAGTAAAACATTTGAGGCAACCAACGTGCAATATTGATAGAGTTGGCAGAGGTTAGGTTTTTATGTTGCAAACTATCATCCAGAAAGGCCTTTTTAACCATATCCTGACAATCGTCAAACACGCCGTCGACTTCTAAGGCGGTGATGTTTTGTCCTAAGGTTGTCAGTTGACGCTCTTGGATGTCGCTGACTTTTCCCGAAGGGTAAAGAATAACCACTTCAACGCCTTTAACGCCTAAAAACCCACTAGCTACAGCCCCTCCAGTATCTCCTGAGGTAGCCACGAGAACGGTGACTCTCTTGTTGGAGTTTCTATTAAAATAACCTAAACAACGCGACATAAAGCGTGCGCCCACATCTTTAAAGGCCATAGTAGGGCCGTGGTACAACTCTAAAGAAAAGATATTTTCTTCAACGGCTACACAAGGAAAGTCAAAGCAAAGTGTTTCCGCAATGATTTGTTTTAGGTCGGCTTCAGGGATTTCATTTCCTACGAATTGCTGAATGACTTGGTAAGCGATTTCTTCGTGAGATAATTGCTCGATGTTGTCATAAAAAGTGGATGGTAAGGGGGTTATTTCCGAAGGGAAATACAAACCTCTGTCTGCTGCCAATCCTTGTACAACGGCTTCTTGAAAAGAAACACTGTGATTTTTATTATTTAAACTATAATAGTTCATTTTTCTACTTTTATTATTTTAAATGAAATGAAGGTCTTTAGTTTTTTGTTTTAAAATAAAAAAAAAGAACCCCATTTTGATTATTGTTTACTATTCAATTATTCTAACCCCATCAGGATTGATTTTAGACAGATGGATATCGAACACAATTCCAGTGTTGAGGTAGCTTTCGCTCATTGCAAAGGCTACTTTTTCCGCTTTGGCTTCTCCTTTACACAATGCAAAAATAGAAGGACCCGCACCGGAGATGCCCGCACCTAATGCACCTGCTTGAATGGCGGCAAACTTTGTAGCGTCAAAGCCTGGAATCAAACTTCTGCGCAAAGGTTCAACAATACTGTCGTGTAAAGAGCGTCCAATCAAATCATAGTCTTTGGTATAGAGGCCTGCAATTAATCCGCCCACATTCCCCCATTGGGTAATAGCGTCTTTTAAGGAAACGGTAGGGGTTAGTACCGCTCTAGCATCACAAGTTTTAACTTCAATATGCGGATGTAAGGCAACGGCAAAGAGTTCCTCAGGACTGTCAATGCGAATTACATCAAGTGGATGGTAGCCACGGACCAAAGTAAAACCACCTAATAGGCAAGGGGCCACATTATCGGCGTGTTCACTGCCGCTTGCAATGACTTCACCTTTCATTGCAAAGTCCACCAATTGGTGTTTGGTAAATGGTCGGCCTAGAAGTTCGTTGATTCCAAAAACAGCTCCTGCTGCACTGGCAGAGGAACTCCCAATACCACTTCCAGCTTTGATCTTTTTATGGATTTCAATTTCGAAACCAAATTCGGTTTCTACTGCATTTAATAAAGCTTCCGCTGCAACACCAGCAACGTTTTTATGTGTTTCTAACGGCAAATTAGCCCCAGTTATTTTAGTAATACGAATGCCTTTTTCGGCTACTTTGCGAACAATCATTTCATCGCCTATGGATTCTAAACACAAACCCAATACATCAAATCCACACGATAAGTTGGCTATAGTAGCGGGGCAGAATAGTTTAATTTCGTTCATTATTATAATATTTATCTCAAAGATACTAAGACTATAGGTTTCAATAACGTCTGTTGCGGATTATACATTGCCAATTCGGATTACATCGGCAAAAATTCCCGAAGCAGTTACTGCCGCACCGGCACCAGCACCTTTGATTAATAAAGGTTGGTCTACATAGCGGTCCGTATAAAATTGCACAATATTGTCTTTGCCTTCCAAGTTATAGAACGGGCTGTCCGAAGGGATGAATTGCAGTCCTACACTGGCTTTGCCGTTTTCAAAGGAAGCAACAAACTTCAATCGGCTGTCTTTTGCTTTTGCTTCCACAAGCAGTTGGTCAAAGTGATTGGCGTGCTCAATAAGAGAGTCAAAGAAGTCGTCATTGTTGGTGGTGTTCATACAAGCTGCAGGCAGGAAGGAGTTGTTTACAATGTCTTCCATTTCCATCGCATACCCACTTTCGCGAATCAAAATAAGTATTTTACGAGCGACATCCACA
>CANCJZ010000062.1 GCA_947378465.1 Flavobacteriaceae bacterium | reverse complement strand
AACGTGCTCCATCCCCTCTAAGGCCTGAATACTGTCGGCTGAATAGCTATTCTTTTTAATTTCGTCGCTCATATTAAATATTTCGTAAGTATGAATTTTGTCTAACACGCAAATATATAAATTCAGAGCATACTTTAAAGCTATTTAATTCAATTTATGGTGTAAGTTATCAACATTTTATTAAGGCATTTTTTAGGCATTTTTTAGGCATTTTTTAGGCAATAGGCAATAGGCATTAGGCAATAGGCTGTTGCGGAAATAGATCTCTTTAATTATGAATTATGAATTATTGGAGGAACAGAAATACAATTCTTTAATATGAGTTGCTAATCATTGAAAACAAAAAGACAACTCAATAGTGTTCAAGATATTCAAGCATCAATTACCGCACAGTCAATATACATTTTACACTATACATTATACAAAATATCTTATTGAGGCAATAGTCGATTAGTTAACTCAATAACTAAACCCTAAAATGTTGACCTATTTTAAGAACTATAATCACGATAGAAATTCACGTCTCGAACCTATAACCTACAACCTTAATTAAACCTACAACCTTAATTAAACCTACAACAAAAAAAACGCTCCAACAAAGGAGCGTTTTAAAACAAACAAACTAAACTTCAATATAATCTCACGATTATGCGTTGACCGCGGCTTTGGCAATTTCAGTATCCGCTTTCACGTGTGCTGCATTGGCTCTACCACTCGGGTCTTGATTTTCTTGCCATTTCGGAATCCACTTTCTCACGGTTTGTGCCGCACTCAATTGTGGATAGAATTTATGGAATAAGGTTCTGTAATAATAGGCTTCTTTAGTCGCTGGAGTATTGTATGGAAACAAAGTCTCTGCTTGATCCATTTCTTCATCGGTTACTTGTGCCGAACAATACTCAATCAAGGTATCAATCCAACTGTAGCCCACTCCATCCGAGAATTGCTCCTTCTGACGCCATAACACCTCTTGAGGCAAATAAGGGCTTTCTGGCGTATCAAATGCTTTTCTCAATATATATTTCTCCACCCCATCGTAGGTTTTGGGTTGTTTTTCTTCACTTTTAATAGTCATCGCCACATCGAGGAAGGCCTTGTCTAAAAACGGCACTCTGGCTTCCAGTCCGTGCGCCATAGTTGATTTGTCGGCACGCAATAAATCGGCGGTGAATAATTTTTGTACTCTTTCAATCGTTTCTTTTTGAAAATCTTCCGTAGACGGTGCATTGCGGAAATACAAATAGCCTCCAAAAATCTCATCTGCTCCTTCCCCGGACAATACCACCTTTACCCCCGCCTCAGCTATTGCTTTGGACAAAAAGTACATTGGCGTACTGGCACGCACCGAAGTCACATCGTAAGTCTCCAAATGCCAGATCAGCTTTTCCAATACTTCAATTCCTTGCTCTATTGTAAAATGCACCTCGTGGTGTTGGGTTCCTAAAAACTCCGCCACCTTACGCGCCGCTTTCGCATCTGGCGCTTCCGCATCCAATCCGATAGAAAAGGAATGCAACTCTTTGCCTTTTTCTTTTAACAAACGAGCCGCAATAGACGAAGTCAAAGACGAGTCTAATCCTCCTGAAAGCAACACCCCAATAGGCACATCACTCATCAAACGTTTGCGAGTAGCCTCGGTCAGACTTTCTCTGATCTCGGTTAAATCTAATTCTTTTGTAGCTTTAGTATAATCTTCGTACTCCGGTTTGTAATATTTTACAAAACCCGTAGCAGGAGTATAATAATGCCCTGGAGGAAAGGTAGCAAAGGTTTTGCATTGGTCCGCAATAGGCTTCATTTCCGACGCAAAGTACATACGACCACGATCGTCCATTCCGTAATATAAGGGTTTTACCCCAAGCGGATCTCTACCTGCAATATAATCGTCGCCATCAATCACCACAAAGGCAAAATCGCCATCCAATAAATGCAAGAAATCAGTTCCAAACTTCTCATACAAATGCACTATAACCTCCGAATCCGATTTGCTGCGAAACACATGGTCTTTCAAAATACCATCGCGCAATGCTTGATGATTATAGATTTCGCCATTATGCACCATCCAAGCCGTAGTACAACCTTGAATCGGTTGTTTCCCTGAATGCAAGTCGATAATCGACAAACGCTCGTGACTTAAAATATGCCCATTTTCAGTTAGATGCAAATCGCTTTCGTCGGGACCGCGATGTGACATTCTTTTTGAAAGTTGTTTTACTAATGCTTCGTCTTTTCCTTTACCTATGATTGCTAAAATTCCGCACATAATCGTTTCGTATTAATTATTGTTTATTTGATGAAGCAAAATTGGACAATTGAGTATTTATTTAAAACTAAATAATCAATAACAGTTATAATTTATAATCTAATAAGACTTTTTTAGTTTAATATGTAATTTTTATTCTATTAAAATGGAAGAATCGCTTATGATTTGTAAAAATCAATTCCGATTGAAATTCGTTTTACAAAAATCACGCTAACGTTATAGTACAACAAATGATGCAATCGCACTCCCTCTTCACCCTTATTCTATTTCGAACAAAGGTTTTTTTATCGAACTACATCTTTTGTTTTTTTTAAAATAAAAATTAAGTAATCCATAGGAAAATTTATTCTCTAGGGATTAGGAGTTAGGAATTAGTTAGAAGATTTTAGGAAAAATAAAAAAGGGTTTAGATAGAACTAATTAGGTTTTAGGGAAAATGGATGAAGTTTTAGGAAAAAATAAAAAGGGTTTAGATAAAATACTAGATGGTTTAGGTTCCATTAAAGAAGTTTTAGGTAAAAGACAGCATCTTTTAGGTTCGATGGAGCGTCGTTTAGGTTACTTTGAAGAAGTTTTAGGTCCAACAGCCAAACGTTTTGGTTCCGTTGATAAACGTTTAGGTTCATTTGCCAAACGTTTAGGTCACAGACCTAAAACTTTGCGTCCAATTGGTAAAAGTTTACCTCCACAACCTAAACGTTTGGCAAATGAACCTAAACGACGTTCATACAAACCTAAAACTTCTTCAAAGTAACCTAAGCATCGCTCAAAAACACCTAAAAGTTATAGTGTTGGATCTAAACCTCTAGGTTATGAAGCCAAAATTTGATTAATACAACCTAAAACTTCTTCTACCGAACATAAATAATGATATATAAGTAAGCTTCTTTTTATTTTAGGAAAATAAAAAACCAAAAAAGATCCTAAAGATCTTTCCAAAACAATGAAACATCTGCATCCCCATAAAGAAGATATGGATATAGAAAAATAGTTTTAGGTTACCCAACCTAAAATTTTACGTAGGCTTGTTAAAACTTTTAGGTTAGGCAACCTAAAAAGGCATCAAAAAGCAAAACTTTAACATATAATTCACTGATTTTAAGGGTTTGTTTTATTTAAACTATTTTTTAATAATTAATTTTATACCATAATTAAAAAAAAGAATTATGAATAGAAACACTTTAGATGCTGCACATTTAAGTGCCGAGCAAAAAACAGCAATTGATGCAGGAATTGAATCAATTGAAGGAATCGTATCTTCCGTGACTATTTCTTTCAGCAGTGAAGAAAGAAGACGTTACGGAAGTGTAAATGAACAGAACAAATTATTCGTCAACAAGGTTAATGATTACAAAGAGAATCAACCAGAATTGAAATCTACTGATGTAGATTGGAATAAATTTGAAGCTGATTATGCAGACCGCACATTTGCGGATACTAGAATCTCTCGATTGGAAAACGTAGTTAGAATGTTATCCGATTTTAAAATCGCTCACGATTATGACAATCATAAAATGAGCTTAAAAGACTACGAGTACAGTCAGTATAAATTAGGTATGGAAGTACCAGGTTTTGCTGAAAAAGTAGCGGAGTTGAAACAGTTTTTCCCTCACTCTAAAGGAACAGCTAAAAAATAGTTTTTTTCTAAGTTACAGAGTTGTACAGTTTCAAAGTTGCAAAGAAGTAAATTTGGAAAGTGGCAAAGTAAAAAAGAGGTAAAGATAATAAGCATACCATTTTCTTATTTCTTTACCTCTCACTTTTTAGTCTTTATTAATCTTTACAACTTTAGCACTTTGAAACTTTGAAACTTTGTCTCTCTGGCACTTTGCAAACTTTGTAACTCTGAAAACTTTGGCACTTTGTAACTTTGTCACTCTGTCACTTTAAAAAAATGAAAGCACTATATGTAAATCCCTTTACGGATTATGGATTTAAAAAAATATTTGGGGAGGAAGCCTGCAAACCCATATTAAAGGACTTCCTAAATTCGCTATTGCCTGAAAGCAATCAGATAAAAGAATTGAGTTTTAAAAACAGTGAGCTTCTTGGTACTATAATAGATGAGCGCAAAGCTATTTTTGATTTGTATTGCGAGAATGAATTGGGAGAGAAATTTATAGTTGAGCTTCAAAAGGCCAAACAAAACTTCTTTAAAGAAAGAACAGTTTATTACTCTACCTTCCCTATTCGCGAGCAAGCCGAGAAAGGCAATTGGAACTTTAATCTAAAAGCGGTCTATTGTATAGGCATCCTCGACTTTACTTTTGACGATTATGAAAACGAATCCGATAAACACGAAGTAATTCACAACATCAAATTAAAAAACCAACACGGAAAAACCTTTTATGAAAAGTTGACCTACATCTATTTAGAGATGCCTAATTTTAATAAAACAGATAATCAATTATACACTAGATTGGATCAATGGTTGTATTTCTTAAAACACTTAGAAGACTTTACCGTAATCCCTCAGCCTTTAAGGATAGCATATTTGAACAAGCTTTTGAAAAAGCATCTATTGCTACATTAACCTATCAAGAACTTGAAAAATATGAAGGCAGTTTGAAAGTCTATCGCGATTGGAAAAACGTGATGGATACTGCTTTTGACAACGGTGTTATTTTAGGAAATGCTGATGGATATTCAAAAGGCATTGAAGAAGGTATATCTCAAGGTATTGAACAAGGAATTGAAAAAGGAATAACAGAAGGAGTTTTAAAAGAGAAGAACAATATTGCCCGTATTCTTATAGCCAAGCATTATGACAATAACGCAATTGTAGAACTAACAGGACTGTCTATAGAAACTATTGAACTTTTACGAATAGAAAATTAATTAAAAAACCTCCTCCACACAATACCTAGTCGAATTGATTTCAAATTCAAAGCCCACTTCATTCCCCATCAATTTAGCTCCCAAAGGAGATTGAGGCGATAGCGCAATAATCGTTCGTGATTCCACAGTAATTTTAGGCAAGGCCGCAGACATAAAAAGCAACATACCATTGGCTTGCACCACACTTCCAAGCGCAATCTTAGAATGGATTTGCGAGGCATCAATTTTATCAATAATTGCTTTTTGAGACAGTATCTCTCTAAGTTTATGATTGAGTTTTTCTTGTTCCAAATGCATCATCGACAAAGCCGTTTCGTGCTTGTCCCCTGCCGAGCCTTTAGCATCGTTTTGAGCATCAACAGTGAGTCCCGAAATCATATCCTGAAATACATCGATTCGGTCTTGAAGTAATTGTTGATAGCGTTGAATTAGGATTGGTTTCATTTTTTAAGTTCCAAAATTGCAAAGTGCCAAAGTTATAAAGTTTATAAATTGCAGAATTACAACTTTAAAAATCAAATTTATAATTCGCTCCTAATAGTATTTGAATTCCTTGGACTGGATAATTCATCCAGCGTTGGTACTTTTGATTGGCTAAATTATTTCCTTTAAGGAAAAAGCTTAAACGCTCATTTCTTTTATAATTCAAATGCGCATTGACATCTAAATAGCTTGCCAGATTCACATCTTGAATGGTATTTACTAATAGCGAATTGTAGATGAATTGATCTTTTCTTTGTCCTACATAAAATACGCTATAGCCTGCATCCCATTTAGGAGTAATTTTGAAGTCTAAAGTAGTGGCTAATTTCATCGCAGGAAGGTTCCAAGCTTGTGCTTCAGTCCCCATAGTATAACTGCTAAAGGTTCCGTTCAATCCAAAAGCAACATCTTTGGATAAGTCAGCTTTCAATTCCCCATAAAAACTAATGGTTTTCACATTGTCATACACTACACCAAAAGAGTTGCCATAGGCATAACCACTTAAATTAGTATTTTGAGCATTGTATTCATTACTTTTGAACAAGGCTTTGTTTGCTTCATCGCTGTAAGAGCCTTTGATGTTATACCCGATGGCGTTGGCTAACTTTCCTTTTAATCCAATATACAAATCGTATTTCTGATCCGTTGGTGCAATGCCCAATGTTGGTGAAACAAAGAAATTAGCATCTACAAAATCGTGGTAGGTATTTTGTTTTAAACTCCCCTCTGCTCCTGCATAACCAATCATCAAATCACCGACAAATTTATAGGTAGCATTGATTTGTGGATAGATATAGAATTTATTTTTATTCGCTTCATTAGACACACTATAGAATAGTCCTGCCCCAAGATTTACCGTCAAATCGTCTTGCTTGATTTGGTAGCTCGGCTGGAATCCTACATTGGTAAAGCCGTATTTAATTCCTTCTAAATCGAAATATTGTTTTTGAAAACTCCCACTAAGATAATCCAAAACAAAACTTGCTTTAAGTTTTTCTCCCATAATATCGGCTTCCAATTGTGGTTGGAATAGAAATCTGTTTTCTCCAGAAGAAAAGGCATCCCAGAAATGGCTGAATTTAACGGTCGCTTCTTTGAATACACTCTCGCCTACTGCCACTCTACCGCCTAAATAAAAGTTATGATACGTTTGTTTTGGACTAATCGCATCAATCGTGGTTTGATCAAAAGTATCGGGTTGTAAACCGTACCAATTGTAGATTTGGTTTTGATAACCCAAATCAGCATTCCAAGAAAGCTTTCGGCTTTTGCTTCCATAAGTTGCATCCAAGGAAGTGTTGTAATATTTATTTTCCAACAAAGCATCTTTGATTCCTCCTTGCGAAGATAAATGGCGCAACATCACACCAAAGTAATCCTTATTGCTGACATTTTCAGTAATAAACAATTCGGCGTTGATAGTACCATAATTTCCTGCTGCCAGCGTTGCATAGTTCCCGTAAAGCTTTTCCGCTGCAGATTTATCTACACCTGCTGCCTTTCCTTTAGAAGGCGTAAAGGTAGAAGCCACAGGAAAAGAGAAGATACTGTATTGAATCGCTTCTTTTTTGTTCGTATCTTCATCGTCAAAGGAAGGAGTTTCCTTCACTTTAAAGGCATCTGATATCGTTGGAGTGTAGGGCTTCACTACATTCACTACTTCAGTTCCTATAGTATCATCTTTCTTTTGGGCCACAGCACATTGAACTCCTACTAGAAGTATTGCGATGGCTAAGGTATGTTGGAAATTCATTTTCATAGTATTGCGCTTATTAATCACTTATTCTAAGATAATTGTTAGAGTTAATTACTTAGTTATCGATGAATTTGTTTTGCTTTCTTCTGTTTTAATCGTGTCTAATTGGGTTTGGGCTTCTTGCACTACATCTGGGAAATCAGTGAAGTTTTTAATCACACTTTCCAAGATATACGTTGCATTAAAACTGTCTTTTAATCCGTAGAAGTTTTGTGCCATCACCACCAATCCTTTTGCTCCAAAATATTTGTAGCCGGAGTATTCTTTCGACAACTTTTGAATGGCTTTATTAGAGTCCTCATACTTGCCGTCTTTGTTTTTGAAAAAAGCATCGTAGTAAAGAGCTTCGGCAGCCAATTCGCCTTTAGCGATTTTCAATAAATTAGCATAGGCAGTTCTCGCTTTGGCTTCATCATTCGCTTTGATAGCAGAACGAGCCACAATAATCTGTGCATCACTCTTAATTTTGTTATCTGTTTTAGGGTTTGCCAATACTTTATCGGCATACACCACAGCATTAGGATAATCCTGTTGATCGTAATAGGCACGCATCAGGTTGGCTTGTGCAAAGGTGACGTTTTGAGGAAAATCCGCTTCGGCTTCCAATCGTTTCAACACAGGAATCGCCTTGGTATAATCGTCTTTTTGCAAATGGATTTCTGACAAACGCGCCAAACATTGCTCGGTATATTCATTTTTAGGTTGGTTCAATACGTACTCATAATTAGGGATGGCCGTTTGAGCCAAGTCGGCAGCAAAGTACAATTGAGCTAAATAGAAATTTGCTTTTAAAGCGTGCAATCCATTAGGAAACTTTGCAATATAACTACTTAAAGAAGCGATGGCTTGTTTGCTGTTGTTTTGCAAATATTGCTTTTCTGCTCCCGTATAGGTATCGTTATCCAAATCGGCATCGGACACCTCAACATAGTCTAGTGTTTTTACCCAAGTAGCATAATCGTCGACCTTGCCGTTGTCCATATAGATGATACGTGCAGTAGCAACAGCCTCCATAGCTTCAGGGGTTTTAGGATAATCCGCAGCAACCTTTTTGAATTTGGCAATTGCCAACTCATCTTTATCCGAGTTATAGTAAATCATTCCTTGTTTCAATACGGCTTTAGCAGCATAAGAACCGTTTTTGAATTCGGATAGCAGTTGATCATAGGCTTTAACTGCCAAGTCGTTTTTGTTTTCTTCTACATACGTATTTCCCAATTCCATCAACACATCATCACGGTATTGAGAAGTTTTGAAGTTTTGCAAAAACTTAGTCAAATCTTCAATCTTACGATCGTTTTTATCCACAAATCCGTAGCTAATGGCTTTTTGAAAAGCGGCATAATCCGCATCTACACTTTTTAAATCAATTGCCTTGTTATAGGCATCCATTGCTGGCCAATATTTTGAAGTAATAAAACGGCTGTCTCCCAAACGCAAATAGGAATCATTGATTCGGATTTTGTCGTCCTTAGCGCCATCGATATACAATTGGAAGTAATTCCCTGCTTGGTCGTATTCTTTTTGTTTAAAGTACGCATAAGCAATATTGTAGTTGATGTTTTTATACTCTGGTGCGCTCTTAGCTTCGGCGAAACCTTCAAATTGTTTGAAGCTTAACAATGCATCGGTAAAATCATCCAATACATATTCTGTTTCAGCTTTCCAAAAAGTAGCTCTTGCAGTAAACTTAGGGTCTCTTTGTTCTGCAGCGGCATTCTTAAACATCTTTAAAGCGTCTTGGTAACTGCCATCAGTGTACAATTCTAGTCCTCTGTAGAAAGAAACTTTTTGATAAGCGGCTTTGTTTTGAGCCGTTTTGTTTTTATCCAATAAACTCAAAGCTTCTTTATAGTTTTTAGAAGTAATATAAGAGTTGACTAACAAGCCTTCTATCTCTTCTTTACTTGGCGAATTTGGATATTTATCTAAAAATGTTAATAATACATCCGGCACACTTTGATATGAGTTTCCAATTTCATAACTCAACTTGGCATAGTTCAAAGCGGCATCTTCTTGGATTTTTAAATCAAACTCCATTTCAGAAGCATTTTTAAATGCGTTCAAAGCTTGTTGTTTTTTGTCGGTATTCAAATAGCTTTCTCCTAAATGATAGTAGCCATTTTGCGCCACAAAATCTTTACCATCAATAATCTTATTGAATTGAGAAATGGCATTTTCGTAATCTTTTTGTTGGTAGTATGCATACCCCAATTGATAGAAGTCGGTGTTGTTCCATTTGCCTTTGCGGCCTTGGTATTGGGTCAAATACGGAATGGCTTTATCATATTGTTTTAAATTAAAATAACTCTCCCCTATGATTTTATTCAACTCCGATTTTTCCGTAGGGTTGGATTTTGGCATAGCGGCAACGCCTAGGTCAATTGCTTTTTGGAAATTCCCTAACTTGAAATTCATATCCGCTTGGAAGTAGGACAATTTCTCTTTGTACTTTTCTTCGCCTGATACTTGGTCGAAATATTTATTAGCATCCTTGTAATTATCATCTTCATAAGACATAAACCCTAGATAGTACTTAGCTTGTGAACCGTACTCTTTGGAATTGGCTACTTTATTCAAATAGGTAGTAGCTTCTTTCTTTTTGGCAGCAGAGAAATAGGCATAGCCTTTTTGGAAATTGTATTTCTCCATTTGATCAGTAGTCAAACCACTTTCATCTACCTTATCAAAATATTCTAAGGCCTGAGGGTAACGACCATTTTCAAAATAGTATTCAGCTACTCCAATAAAGGCTTGGTTTTGTTTAGTGGATGTAGGATAAGTGCTTACAAAATCCTCCATCAATTGATCGGCATTGGCTTGATTTAATCGAATGGCACAGTTGGCAATATAGTAACTACAATCCGCTTGCACCTCTTGGGCTTTGTTCTCTTGCTTGACTTTATCAAAAAGAATTTGAGCCGCTAAGTATTCTTTATCGTCATAAAGCGCTAGGGCTTTGTCAAAACCGGAAAGTTGGTGGGTATATATAGCAGATTGCTGGGCCGAAGCTGTAGTCATCCCTACAAGGGGAAACAGAAAATAAAGCAATGAGAGTTTACGCATGATCGTATTATTTTAATATATCAAAAATAGAGCAGTTAAAGCTATAACGCCACTTTGTGTATTTTTATTATAAACATTTTTCTTAACAATCCCCGAAGGAAAATTAAAGAGTAAGATAAGCAGAATATTAGCTTGTAAAGGAAACAAAACGAAAATATATTTTGAAAAACTACGTTATCTTATTACTTTTACCCAATAAACTATTTTAATCATGTCACAAACCGTTTTATCTTTAAAAAATGTTACTATTTACCAAGAAAACAAAGTGATTTTGTCACAGGTAAATCTTGAAGTAAACCACGGAGAATTTATCTACATTATTGGTAAAACAGGGAGCGGTAAAAGTAGTTTAATGAAAATGCTTTACGGGGACTTACCCCTAACAGAAGGCGAAGGTCATATAGTAGAATTCGATTTATCTACCTTAAAAGAAAATGACATTCCTTATTTGAGAAGAAAGATTGGAATTGTTTTTCAAGATTTCAAATTACTGCCTGACCGCAGTATCAACGACAATATGCTTTTTGTATTAAAAGCTACCGGTTGGACCCATCCTACTGAGATGCAAGAAAAGATTGACGAAGTATTGGACAAAGTAGGAATGAAAGGTTTCGCCACTAAAATGCCTCACCAATTATCTGGTGGTGAACAACAAAGAGTCGCTATTGCTAGAGCTTTGCTAAACGATCCAGAATTAATTTTGGCAGATGAACCAACTGGAAACTTAGATCCTCAAACTAGTGCTGAAGTACTGGAAGTATTAAAGAAAATCAATCAAAATGGCAAAACTGTAATTATGGCTACCCACGATTATGCTTTATTAATGAAGTTTCCTTCTAAAACATTAAAATGTGAAGATGGAGTCATCTTTGAAGTAGTTCAGAAATCGGTATAATGCTTTCTATTCTAATTCCCACATACCATTACTACACTTTGCCTTTGGTAGAAGAATTAGTCCAACAATGTGAATTATGTGCCATACCTTTTGAGATTATCGTTCAAGATGATGCGCCTAATTCTACTTGTGCAGCAACCAACGATGCGATTAACGAAATAGCACATTGCAGTTACCATATCAACAAAGCAAACCTTGGCAGAGGCGCAAACATCAATGCAATGGCTCAAAAAGCGCAATTCTCTTGGCTGTTGATTCTGGATTGCGATACCTTTCCTGCGTCTAATAATTTCATTAAAAACTATATCTCTTTTATAAAAGAAGAAAAAGGAACAATTGCGTTTGGTGGTATTGCTTATAAAGAAGAAGCACCTCAAAAGGAAGCCATGTTGCGCTGGGTATATGGAAATAAAAGAGAAGCACTACCTTTAGAGATTAGAAAACAACACCCCAATCAAAATGCGTTAACCTCCAATTTATTGATTGCAAAAGATATTTTTATAAAAACTCCCTTTACCTCAACCATCACTCAATACGGCTATGAAGATTTGGTATTGCTGTACGAATTGGAACAGCAAAACAATATAGTTACCCATCTCGACAACAATTGTTATCATTTGAATTTGGAAACTTCTGAAGCTTTTATTGCTAAAACAAAGTTGGCGTTGGAGAATTTAAAAAAGCTACACCACGAACATCCCGAAATGGTAAAACACAGTAAGATTGTCCGTTTATATACATTAGTGCAAGGATGGTATTTACTTCCTCTTTTGCGCTTTGCTTTTGGCTTAACTCATAAAAGTACTCTAGCCAATTTGCGTTCGGCAAAGCCTTCTCTTCGTTTATTCGATTGGTATAAAATAGGGTATTTCAGTTCGATACAATAAACTAAAGAAAACATTAGTTATTTCGTTTCAGCTTTGTAAACAAATCATTCCACTGATTCATTATCGGTTCTAGCTGGTATTTTTGTACGGAAATCACCGCATTATTCCCCAATTGATATCGCAATTCGGAGTGATCCATCAAAGTACTGAGCTTTTCCACAAATAAATTGATTTGTCCATCGGGAATCAAATAGCCATTTACTTCATTTTCAATCAATGTTCGTGGTCCTATGGGACAATCATAAGCAATTACAGGCAACCCGGATTCCATTGCTTCCAAGATTACCATAGGAAATCCTTCGGTACGGGAAGTCATTAGGCAAATGGATGCTTTTAAATACTGCTCTTGAATATTTTTTACCGCATCAAATAAAAGTACTGAATCCGTTAGTCCTAAATTAGTAATAGTAGTTTGTAATTGCGATTCTGATGATTTGGCCCCATAGATTTCCAAAATCCAATCTGGATGTGGGCCTTGAATTTGTTTCCAAATCAGTAGCAATCGATCCAATCCTTTTTCATAGGAATCACGCGCTACTACAATTACCTTTTTATTTTGCAAAGATGCTTTTTCAAATGCTTGGAACCATAAAGGATTGGGAATGATTTCAGCCAATGGCAATCCCCATTCTGCTTTACTTTGAGGTGATAAACTAACCAACTTGGTAAATCGTTTTGCTCCCAGTTGCTTGATGGTTTTCTCTACTATTAATCGCAGTGCAGAAATATGCGCTTGCTCTTGCACATAGCGAGAACCGTGGGCTTCAAATACTATAGGCCATTTTTTAGAAATAATAAAAGGAAGCAAGAACGCTTTCAATCCGTTATCACTAACCACAACTACATCAGGTGCAATGGTAGACAGTAAATTATGGAGTTGTTTTTTATACGATAATAAAAAAGAAAGCGCACTGCCTTCCAATTGCATATCGTGGAAATGAATCTCGGGATGAAATGCATAAAACCTAGCATTATGTCCATTGTTTTGTGTGATGATATGAATCTCATAGCCCCAACGCTCCATAAGTTGTTGTGTTTTGATGGAAAGCACTCGCGCTACACCACCTTCATTATTGATGCTGGGAACTAAATAGACTAAACGCATTATTTAGTAGCTAAAAAATCATCGTATTCACGGATATAATCTTCTTCTTTGAACACATCCGAAGCCAAAACTAAGCATACCGCACCTGAAGAGAAGTTTTCCAACTCACGCCAAATCCCTGTGGGAATGTGTAGACCGATATTAGGTTTGTTTAATAAGAAGCTCTTTTTGTTTTTACCATCATCAACG
>CANCJZ010000061.1 GCA_947378465.1 Flavobacteriaceae bacterium | reverse complement strand
CTTAGTTGTTTTATTTATTTTAGGAAAAAGAATTTGAACTACTGCTCCTAACATTCCAATATTCCCTGGACAACGCAAATGAATATGATCCGTTTTTTTGAAAGCTTTATAAATTATCCTGCTATTTGAAAACAGTGTTGGAATCGCATTTAACATTGACTTTGGCGTCAAAAAGTCAAAACTTTGCAAGGCTACAAATTTTATATTCGGATGTTGGTAAGCTTCGTGAATGGCAGTAATTTCAGTATTTTCAATTGGAGCTACTATAATAAGTTCGTCCACATATTGAATCCACAGATTCATTTCCCTAACATAAGGAGCATAAGCAAAGAAAGAATTCTTCGCTTTGATATGAGGAACGTGAGTAACTATAGTAAAACGCATAACGCTATTTTGTTTGAATTTTAGGTGCGTTCGTAAACAAAGAGAACCATCCTACGGTTCTACCCAAAGTTTCCGTAAACGCAGCAGTTCGATCAGCTGAAGTCAGAATATTGGAAAATCGAACTAAAGTAAGTAGCAAAGCAATCAAATGCCATTTTAGCTTAGCCTTAATACTGGCTTTGGGATATTTGACTTTCCAAACATACCAACCATTACGTATCACCATTTTCCCGTATTGGTATTGGTTCGGTCGACCATTGTGATCGTGGTGATGCTCTAATTGTGCTTCAGTATTGACTAATAATTTTCCTTTATTGGACAAACGCAAGGTAAAATCGGCATCTTCATACAATCCATAGCCTTCGAAATAAGTCGAAAACTGTTGAAATTGAAATATCTTTTTGGGAAATGATGCAACTCCTCCCATCAATTGAGCCACTTCATATATTTTTCCAGAGGGAGGCAAAAAACTAATACTTCTACCGTGTGAAAATTCAGGTAATACTCCTGGTGGTTGATCCGAATCGAGTCCAAATTTCTTTCTGAGTACAAATCGGCTGCCGTCCTTACGTTTCCAACCATCATAAAAGAACTCTTTGGTGGAAGGGATATAATTTTCGGATACTTTTTGCCATTGGACTTCATTGGTAATAATTCCTCCAACGCCTAAAGCCTCTGGATGCAGTTGATACGTTAGCATTATTTTTTCAAAATAATACGCATCAAGAACGGTATCATCATCTAAAAAACAAATGATTTCTGAGGATGCCGCTACTTTAGCAATTCCAAAGTTTCGTTGTTTGGTCAAGCCTCTATCGCGATCACTTACTTTGTAATACGTTAGATTATCAAAGTGATTTTCGTTTAACATTTGCTCCGTAGACTCGTTAGTAGAACCGTCAACAATAACAATCTGATTAGGATATACCGTTTGCAATTGAACCGATTGGAGCAATTGCAATAAAGCTTGTGGTCGCATATAAGTACAGACTATTAAAGTAAACTGCATTATTAATCAATTATGGTTCTTAAATTTAATTCGTGTGGAGGATTGCAAATTATTTCCCCCAATGAATTCACTTCAAAAATAAGTTTTTCAAAATTAGCCCAATAATTTATCAATTCCACTAAAGTAGGATTCCAAATTTGTTTATTTAAAATTGTATCACTTAAATAATGAAAATTGGAAGCCACTTGTTCCTCGATTTGATTTTCATTTTTAAAAAACTTACCCTGATGGTACTCCATAGGCACAGAGAAATAGGTATGTGCTATAAAAATTCCTTTTTCACGAATCAATTGTTCTAAATTTTCAGGGCAAAGAGAAGATTTGAAATCCACCATCTCCACTGTTTGAAAAATATAAAAGTCTTCATTGGCGATCCTGTGTTTGAAAACCACGGGACTGTACTTGGCCAGTTTGTAAGCTTGATTTTTGGCGCTATTCCAAAACAATACCGTTTTAAAAATATCATATCCTACACGGCACATATTGCGAATCAAGGGAACTAATTTAGAAATTTCTTTTTTCAAAAAAACTTTTTTAAATAAACCCGCAGTGCTTTTGTATTTATAAATCAATTGTTCGTCAGCATAGTAATGAAAAATGATATTTTTAAGCAACAATTGCCATTGCGTGAGCTTTGGTAACGCTTTATTGCCTTTGCTAAAACGTTCTAAAGTAAAATGGTAAGGATTCAATTGATTGATAACACCGTGTGTGGTCGTTCCTGTATCGATATAATTCCAAAGGATATTGATTTGTTTTTGAAGTAACACTTTTTCATAATCAATATCGCTCCAATTGTTATTTTTATATAAGGTAAAATTATACGGTTGGTATCCGTGGTCAATCCAAGTAGGACTTGGAAATGGCGGGATGAATTTTTTAAAATCACTAAAGCTTTCTGCCTCTGATTTGATGGATTGCGATAAGGAATGGTAGCACAATTCGTGTCCATCCTGTTGCCAAAGTTCTAATTCAGTCGTTTCATTTTCATAAGATGCATTATCCGTTCTTTTGGAAAAGTGATTCAGAAAATAACCTTTGGTAATTTTGATTTGTTGTTTTTTAAAAAATACTCTTTGCTGTTGCAAATTAGCCGCGGTATCAAAATCACAATGATCCGTAAAAACAGCAATTGCTGAAAAAGGAATTTTGGAACGGCTCCACTCAATGGCGGTGTTTTTTGGAAACAACAAAGCTGGAATTGCCGCAAAATCAAAACTCTGACGGGCAGCAACCACTATTTTCTGATTGTTACTTCCTTTATATTGGGTGATTGGGTATGCATCTGACGCATTAAAACGCCAAAGCAACACATTTGTATTCTTGGATTGCACTTCCCAAATTCCATTAATGATATTGGCTTGAACCAAAGTTCCATTTTGGAGTTTCATTACTTTCGGACTCCATTCGTTTGCGATTCGTGTGTTTTTTATATCTACCCAAGTATAATCGGAGTTGCGGAATTGCGTTATAGGGCTTGAAAATACGATTTGAATATCAAAAGAAAGTGTATTTGAAGATATCATTGCACGATAATCAATCGCTAATTTAGATCCAAAATCAGTAGGCAGGCTATATTGCTGGTGTTTTCCTACTTCAATAATGTGTATGGATTGGATCATATAATTTTAAAATAACTCAAATCGGGTTTGAAATACAACGGTATTTTTTCAATATTTTCAATAAAAAAAACATTCTATTGACAAATTGCTAAATCAGTATTAAAAGTCTTCATTAATAGACTTCAAATTTAGAATTTTATTCCTATAAATGGGAAGACTTTAAAATAAAATTCTAACTTTGAACAACCAATTCTTCCCTACAAATATCCTAAGAATTATAAGGTTGGTCACTATTATTTTTTGATTATTCATTATGAAACACACCCATAAAACTTTACTGTTTAAAAGTTTAGAATTGCTTCCCAACCGATTAGGATTTGCTACTTACCATTGGATTCAAAAGGCTTTTGACCGCTCGAGTTTAGAATCAAAAATAAAAAAATCAGAAACGACCACCCAACGCTTAAGCAAAGTATGCAGCCAACTCCAAATTGATTTAAAAGACAAAACGATATTAGAAATTGGTTCGGGTTGGTACCCAATAATGCCTTATTTTTTACTATTTCGCTGCCAGGCAAAAAAGGTATTCACCTTTGACATCAATAAACATTATCAAAAAAAAGCAATCGCTTTATTCAATACTACATTTTCCAAAATGTATGATTACAATGTTAAAGAAGAGGATACTAATGGGTATCATTTACCCGCTGAAGTGGTGTATAGACCACTGCAAGATGTCACTCAAATCACACTTCCTAAGGCCGATATCATCTTTTCACGTTATGTGTTATCGCACGCTTCAGAAGAAGCAGTGTATAAAATGCATCAAAAATTCAAAAGTGATTTTCCAAAAGGAACCTATGTCATCCATTTTATTTCCCCTAGTGATTTAAGACAACACGGAGACAAATCGATATCGATGCAGGATTTTTTACAATACAGTAAGGAAGAATGGAGTACAATCATGACTAAATTTGATTCGCACAACCGTTTGCGATTACCTCAATTTATTGAAATGTTCCAATCGCTGGAGTATGAAATCCTTTTTACTTCCTTCGATAGTGTGGATCCCAACAGTTTGAATTACAAATTATTCAAGGAACTTAATTTACACGACGATTATAAAAAATATACCACAGAGGAACTTACGGCTGGGAATATTTTAATAGTGATGAAGACTTAATTTTTTTTGAGTGCCAAAGTTTCAAAGTACCATAGTGCCAAAGTATGTTTCTCCTAAAACATCTATAGTATAGACGATAATTGTAATATTTTGCTGAATCGTTCTAATGGTATGAGGCAAATTATTAATGCTTATTATATAGACGGTAATACATTAGAAGTGAAAATTATTTGTATTCATAAAATAATTTCAAAACAATACAAAACATTTATTATTTACACCAAAGCGTCGACACAATGGAAGAAAACAGTATTTTTTTTTCATAAAAACAGTATTGAAATTGTATAAAACAGTATTGTTTTTCGCAAAAGCGTCGACGCTTTGAAAGAAAACAGTGGTGCTTTTCTTCAAAAAAATCTTAAACAACTTTAAGCAGACATCTTTTTCACCAAAGCGTCGACGCATTGGAACAAAACAGTTCTGCTTTTTAGAAAAAAATACTAAAATTCTATAAAAAAATGGGATCAAGTCAAAAACCTGTGGAGCAGGATAAATTGGAAATCTTTTACGCAAGTTTTCGCAGGCGCGGAAGGAAGACAGAAGCTTCTAATGCGAGTTTTCGCTGGCGTGGAAAGAAGACAGAAGCTTCTATTGCAAGTTTTCGCTGGCGTGGAAGGAAGAAAGAAGCTTCTATTGCGAGTTTTCGCTGGCGTGGAAAGAAGACAGAAGCTTCTATTGCGAGTTTTCGCTGGCGTGGAAGGAAGACAGAAGCTTCTATTGCAAGTTTTCGCTGGCGTGGAAAGAAGACAGAAGCTTCTATCGCGAGTTTTCGCTGGCGTGGAAAGAAGACAGAAGCTTCTAATTATGTATAAGAATGGTAGAATACAGTTTTTGAGTCTTTTTTGTTTTTCAAAAAATCTTCAAAAACAATAAGGCAGTTTAAGTTCAAAACCTTTGGATTGAAGTAAGTCTTTTGAGTATTCACTTGGAACGTTATTCTTCCCTTCTAGATTTAGATGAAGTATTTCATCTTGCTTATCTATTATTTTGAGTTCAAAATGTTCTATTATATAACTCGGTAATAATAGTTTTATTAATAAATTAAATGATTCCTCTATGAGTTTTTCTATTACACAAAGTAATCTATTTTTTATTTTCTCCACAACTTTTAATCTTGATCCAAAAAATGATTATTTACAACACTTCGTTAATGAATTGGAACAAAAAAGTACTGCTTTTTAAATAAAAAATAATGTAATTCTAGAAAACATTAATTGTTTCCAGAATTACATTATTGCAATAAAACAAATGAATATTGATTCCCTCCTATTGAATAACTACGTATCGCTTTTATTAAATATTTGAAGCGGTAATCAATAGAAAATTTCCCTTAAGGAAATTGGGAAGAAAGAGAACGTATATAGCCTAAGACCAAAAACCTTTATTTATCCAAACTAAAAACTATAACCTAAATACTAATCCCTATAACTTATAACCTAAAACCTAAAATGTTCAAAGTCACTTAGTATCTAATCGTTTAGCCCATTTTACACTTTGACCCCATTGCTTTTTAAAATAAGAAGCGTAGGCGAATGGATTTTTGATTTTTTGGTTCGGATAGTATTTAAAAAACAAAACCGTTTTATATCCCCGAAGTTCTTTAGGAGTACAATACAACAATTTATAAAGCATTACGGTTGGAGATGGTTTGGGTTGAATACTTTCATTTTTCCATTTCAACTCAAATTTAGTTCGGAAGCCTCCTATAGGAGCTTTTAAATGAATTAAATTAGGAATTGGAAAGAATACAACATCAGTTCCTTTATCTCTAATTTTTTTTCCAAAATCAACATCTTCTCCAAAACCAAATTCAAATCGCATATCGAATTGCAAGGATATCAATGCTTCTCTAGCAACAAAGCTGCATCCTGACCCAAAGGATTCCCATTGCACTGGAATCATTTGTTGTTCCACTTCCCCTTCTTGCAAACAGGAAACTGTAATGGCTCGTTGTCCGTAATTTTTACAATTTTCCAAACATTTTTCTAAAAAATCAGAACCCAATCGAACATCGTCATCCGCAAAGAATACCCATTTGCTTTGCAACTGTTTCAAAGCCAAATTACGTGCATTACAAGCGCCTAACTGATGAATTAATTGGTGATGAATTACAAAAGGCCAAGTTTCATTATACAAATAATCCAAATCCGTAGTTGATTTCACATCCGCATTCTGCTCTATAATGATAACAGAATGTGGTATTACCGTTTGCTGCTTTAAATCCGTCAACACATCATACAAATACGTTGCTCTACCAATGGTTGGAATCAACACATCAATAGTATCCTCAATAGTAATCCCTAGATTACTCAATAATGGGAAGTTTTGTTGCGTATAGTAATCGACCTTTATTTTGGAATATAAAAAGGATTTTAAAAATGAAAGCAACGGTAGTTTTTTTTCATAAATCCAAAAATCAAACAATAATAAAAATACCCATCGGGCTTTAAAATGTTGCTTTACAAATTTAAAAAGCGTTGCACGTGAAGCCATTGTTAGGCTCTCCTCAATTGGTGCAGGGGTCGAACTTAGTAATTTCGGTTCGGAATAACAAAACAACCCCAAAGGCATGTATGATTTGGCAATAGAATTCAGAAAATAATCAAAATTAGAGGTCGAATGTTCCTTCGAAATATTTAAAAACACTGAGGCATGGGCATAACCCACCTGTCCAGACATCAACCAAGTAGGATACTTTACCGCTTTATTGACATTCATAAACGGGCTGTTCTCCACATAAGCTATTGCCTCCGTCAAATAAGATTCGAGTGATGGATTATAGGAGTAAAGTGTGTTATTATAGGATTTATTTTTTAAAATAAAATCAATGCGCAACACTTCCTTTAAAGATTGATGGCACCAAGCTATTTTGATTTCAGGAAATATTTGAGCTACCGTCATTATATACGTTGCTAAAGCCGTATCCTTTGAAAAAGAAGGCAGTTCTTTTTCAAAAGAATCGATTGAAACAATGGTATTCTGTTGATGATAAATTACTATCATTTCCTTTGGAGTATAGATTTATAAAAAGATATATTTTGATGCGCAATTGCATCAATTTCAAAGGTATCCTCTACTCTTTTTCGCGCATTCATTCCCATTTGAATCAAAGTATCATTATTTTGCAATAATTCAATGATTCGGTCTGCAAATTTTTGATGATCGATAGGATTTACTAAAAAGCCACTTTCGCCATCAACAATCAGTTCTTGCGACCAGCCTATATTGCTATTCACAATCGCTTTGTGCAAAGCCATGGATTCAATGGTAACCATCCCTTGCGTTTCAGCAAAAGTAGGAAATACACATACATTGGCACGCTTTATATGTTCCTGAACTTGATGGTAGGGTATTTTTCCTAAATACGAAACGTTTTGACCTTCAAAGCCTTCTTTTAATAATTCCCAAGTGGAAGCCGATTGAGTACTAATGTCCGAAGAGTCATTTCCAATAAGCACCAAATGCGCATTAGGACAAACTTCGCGTACTTTTTTCAATATCACAGGAAGTTCAAAAACTCCTTTTTTTCTAATAATAGTGCCGATATACAATAGCAATCCTTCCTCATAAACTTCTGGATTCGGATTGTGAAATTGTTGTAATTCAATTCCGTTATGAATAGTTTGTATGGTTTTATTTTGAATAGAAAACAGCTTTTGGGATAGTTTTCCTGCAAATTCAGTAGGCGCAATAAAGGCTTTTGCTTTAGCAATGGCTAATTTTTCTAACCAATAATTTTTCTTCTTTTGTGCTCTGCCTTCTAAATGGCAAAAATAGGCGTCACTTCCATGAAAACGAATGATTAAAGGAATTTTGAAATTCATAAACGAGGTCATTCCGGTCCAATCAGCTGCCTCTATCAAATCAATATTTTCTTTTTTAGCAATGGAATTAATATAGTGCTGAATGTGTTTTTTATAAAAGAACCAGGTAGCAAAAGCATATTTTTTTTGTTGAATCAAATGAAGAGTGCAATTCCCTTGACGAATCACTTCATTGGTATCTTGACCGTAAATAAAAACGGATACCTTCAGTTGTTGCTTGTTTAATGCACCCACAAGATTATTGATGCTCGTACCAATACCCGCACAGTTTTTCACTTTGGGATGAGGATATTCAGGAGTTAAAAAAGCAATATGCATCATTCTATTGATTCAAAAGTGTTGATCGATTTATGGATTGGCAATGATATGTTGAACGGCATTCCAAATTCGTTTAGAAGCTTGATCAGCAGGATGCGCTACAATTTTTTCAAACCATAATTTAGCATTATCGCTGTGTTTTTGGGCAGTAGCGGTTGCTAATGTTTGTGCTATTTTTTCTTTAATTTCAGCAGGGTGATTCAACCACACTACTACTTCTTTATTCGGCATGGATTGAAAATGAACATAATTATAAATCATTTTGATATAATCCTTTCTTTCACTGCCCTCAGGATCATAATTAACGTACATACAAGGTTTATTGAAAGCCGCATAATCAAACACCATAGACGAACCTAAATTAATAACAAATGCCGTATGTGCAATGGTGTTGATTTGCAAATCAACATCGGCAGCAGTAGGTAAAATAGTATTCCATTCCTCCCCCATCGATTCCCATAAAGGAACAATTGGAGTGATTAACGATTGGTATTGATTCAAAACAGCATCGTATCGAGAAGAAAAATCAACGGGACAACGACGGAAAAGAATCCCAAGGTTGGCTCCTTGATTGTTCAATTCAGTCACTGCTTTGGCTACATCCTCAAGATATATTGGATCATAAGGTGAAGTTGTGATATCATCTCCAGAAAAACAAAGATACTCCTTGGCAGGATCTAAATGATGATGTTGACAAAAATCCTCACGCGAAAGTATTTTGGAAGCATCAAAATGTGCTTCAAACTGCGGTGTTCCCGTTACAAAAACATTGGCTTCATTAATATAGGGATAATAAAAAAGTAATTCATTTTTCATGTGATCACTCCACACCAAATAATAATCAGTTTCAACAACCATAGTCGCTTTGGGAAGATTGTCCCACGAAAAAATAAAGGTTGCCGTAGGAATCCCCAAATCTTTAGCAGCAAGTATCGGAGCAATTGCTAATGAAGGTCGTTGATTGGTACAAAATACTAAGGCTGGTTTTTGTTCTTGTAAGGTTTGTACACTTTGATGGTAAAAAAAAGTTTTACGTTCCTGTTGTTCTATTTTAGCTCTAATCTTTTTTAATCCTCTAGGCGACGAATTGGTAAAAGTAAGCCATTGCGTCCACGAACTTTTGAAAGCGGACTTAAGAGTATTATAGGGAAAAGGAAATCGATACGTATCGTAAACTCTATCTCGAGTGGTATTGATATTCAAATTAAGTTCGATTTGCTTTCTGGCATTTTTATAAATATCAGTAATCGGATGTGTTTTGGCGTTTTTAATTTTGATTTCATTAAATCCTAAATCCGTCAAGTTAAAAGGGGTATTATTCCAAAATACAACGTCAAAATTATTTTCTATCCCAAGCTGATAAAAGTTGGAATAGGCAAAATTACGCAAGCCAATTCCATCAGGAAGTAGTATAAATATCGTGGGCTTACTATTATTGTTCATTTTTTTTAAAATATTCTTTAATTAAATCTTTTGCCAAAACAGTGGAAGCTATTTTTCTACCATTGACATCCAAATGAACCTCATCATAAAATCCTTCTTGAGGTTGCAAAAGAGTGGAATGGTTGATAAAGTTATAACTTTTATTGGTATTAACTATGGTTGTATTAACAACAGGAGCTTGATAAACGATTAGTTTTGTGTGATGTGCTTGACAAAGTGCTTTTATTTTATTCAAAAAAGGATTGTTCCAATGCAATACTACCTCTTTGTGTTTATGCTTTATTACAACTCCTGTAGAAGGATAACAATAATCCCCTTTATCATCAAAACGGTTGCGTTTATTAGGCTGACAGACTGTAACTAATGAAGGGTAGAAAACTTCCGTATTGTAATAGCAAACGCCCAAACAAGGAAGATAATGCGAATACGTTAGAGGTTTGAAAAAACCATCTTCCATAGAGTCATAATAATGATAGACATAATCATTCGATACAAAAGGAAGGAATCGATAATCATTATTGTTTATTCGAGGATGCGTTACGGCTAAATCCCATGAACTTAAGGAAAGAATACAATAGTTGGCCTTGCCTCCTTGTTGGTAAAAATGTTCCAACATCAAATAGTTGCTACTGGTAGAAGTATCATCAATGCTCAGGTTAATCCCTTTGACATGATCCAAACTGTCGATACATTTAGTATCAACGGAAGTCAAACCAATACTTGAACCAATGACGATATAATCAAAAGATTTGTCTTTAATTTCATGAGTTAAAAACTCAGGTTTATAAAAAGAGGAATTTCGAAGGAAATACAAGCATCCCCATGAAAGTATATTGATCAAAACAAATACAATCAAGCAATAACGGGCTATTTTGATTAAAAATTTTTTCATGGATTAAAATTGAAAATAAATAAAACTCATTGGATTTCGAAAAGCTCCCATTAAAAGAATCAAAAGTACAATGCCTATAGCAGTATACTTAGTGAAATTTATAATTATTGCATTTTTTTTGAAATTTGAGAATTCAATTCCCATCATAACGGCTGTAGAAAGTAATGTGATTCCAAATAACAATTCATATTTGGCATTCGTTACAAATAATTTCAAACTACCACCGTTAAAAGTGCACATTCTATACAAATATTCAAAGGCTTCAGTGATGGATTTGACTCGAAACACTACCCATAGCAGACTTACTAATAAAAAAGTGATTAGGAATTGCAAATAATCGAAGGCTTTTAAATTGCTATTATCTTCATTTTGTGTATTACTAACTACAAAAAGCAAAGGGACAAATAAAAGAGCGTGTAATAATCCCCATAATATAAAAGTCCAATTGGCTCCATGCCAAAATCCGCTGATTAAAAAAACAATAAACACATTTCGAATGTGTTTGGATTTAGTTCCTTTTGATCCCCCTAAAGGAATATATACATAATCGCGGAACCAAGAAGACAAAGAGATGTGCCAACGCTTCCAAAAATCAGCTGCATTACGAGAAAAATAAGGAAATTTAAAATTAATCAACAAATCAATTCCCAACAATTTGGAAACACCAATTGCGATGTCCGAATAGCCCGAGAAATCTCCATAAATTTGAAAAGAAAACAAAACCATTCCAAAAAATAATTCAGCTGAAGATTTATGATGGATATCATTAAATATTTGATTGACAAAAAACGAACAATTATCAGCCACTACTACTTTTTTAAACAAACCCCAAATAATCAATTTTACACCACTAATCGCATTTTGATAATTAAAGGAACGCGAAACCTTTATTTGTGGCAATAAATGAGTTGCACGTTCAATTGGACCTGCCACTAGCAACGGAAAATAAGCCACAAAAAGACCGTAATCCACAAAATTGCGTTCGGCTTTAATCCTTGATTTATAAACATCGATTATATAGGACAATCCGTGAAAAGTATAAAAAGAAATTCCTACCGGCAATATCACTTCGAGAACCTTTAAATTAGAATGAAGACCTAAATTCGACAACAAATCGGACATTGCGTTAGCAAAGAAGTTGTAATATTTAAAAATGGCTAAAAACCCAAGATTGATTCCAATACTCAAAGTCAACCAAAAGGTTTTTGCTTTATTGTTGGAAGTGTTTTCGATTTTAATAGCGGAAAAAAAATCCAGTAATATTGAAAAGAACAATAAGAAAATAAACTTATAGTTCCAAGTGGCATAAAAGTAAAAGCTTGCGATAAGCAACATACCATTTTGCAGTTTTCTATTTTTAGGAAATACAAACCAATAGAGCAAGAAAACTATTGGAAAGAAGACCAAAAAAGAAAGGGAATTAAAAAGCATATTAGGGGATTGATTTGTATTACCTTTTTTTATTGTTCAAATATCATTTTTTTTGAGTGATTAAAAAAACAAAACTGCAATAGTTATCCAAAAGCTATCCACAAAACAATAAACTAATAGTAGAAGAATAAAGCGATACTAATTAAAATATATTCAAAAAAACAAAATCGATTTGTAATACATTTCTTAACATAAAATACCTTATTCTCTTTTCAACGATTTTAAATGTTAAAAAACGTTATTCTTAATCATTCTTAATTAGTTTTGCGGAAAAATTATTATAGCTGGAATTCAAAAACGGATATAATTTTTTATTAAACAAAACTATTTCGATATACAAAAAGTGGTTAAATCTTTTATTTTTTGCAATGAATCTCAATTGAGAAGCATAATCAATGAATCATTTGAATGACTTTTGGGAAGAATTGCTATGAGAAAAGAGTTTTGCTTAGTAGTTCTAGGCCTAGAAATGAAAAGATAACGGGGGTTGTCAGAGATTTATGCAATTACTACATTAATAAATCTAATTCAAATTCAAAAGCCTAGAACTCACTATTAAGTAAAAGAGCTTTGTAAACTCCACATTACCATTTATATTTTATCGTTAAATTGTTTTTGATGATTGATAGCCCACATTGAATTATCTAATAAAGTAGTTAAAAATAATTCTGCACTATCCCCCTTTCCAAAATCGTTTAGTGAAGGTTCAACCTTATGTTGATCAATACTATTGAGTGCTGAAGTAATGTTTTGACAATTATAATCAACATTAATAATATCCGCATGAACAGCTCTATTTTGTTGACGTGTTCCAATATTAATGATAGGGATTCCGTAATAAGGCGCTTCACGAATGCCCGCACTACTGTTTCCAATAATAAACTGTGCATTTTTAAGCAAGGTTAAAAAATATTCAAAACGCAAAGAAGGAAATACTCTGAAGCGAATATTATTTTTTACTCGATTGTAAGCGTCAATAATGAATTGACTTCCTAAATCATTATTTGGAAAAATCACTACATAATTATGAGTATCCATTAATAATGCAGTAACGAAATCCTCTGCATAACGTTTCATTTCATTGGATTCAGTTGTTACAGGATGAAACATTACTACCGCATAGTTATCAAAATCAATTTGATAATATTCTTTTACTTTCACCAATGGCGGAAGATTTTCAGAAAACATGATATCAATATCTGGAGAACCAATGGTATAAATAGAGCTTGGCATTTCCCCCATTTGAAGTAATCGATTTGCGGCCTCTGTATTGGAAACAAAATGCAAATGACTTAATTTACTCACACTATGTCTGATTAATTCATCGACTGTACCGGAAACCTCGCCTCCTTCAATGTGAGCGACCAACACATTATTTAAAGAGCCAACAATAGCTCCAGCGAGTGTTTCAACTCTATCGCCATGTACCACTATTAAATCGGGGTGGATTTGTTTACAATAAGCCGAAAGCCCTTCAATGGTTTTGGCCAAAGTCAAATCCATAGTGGTTTCGTGGGTATGATTTTCGAAGGTGTGAATATTTCTAAATTGACAACGCTCAATTTCAATCAGCGTGTATCCGTACTCTTTTTGCAAATGCATACCTGTAACAAACACGTGCACTTCAAATAAAGAATGCTGTTGTTCAAGTATGGTAATGAGTGATTTTATTTTGCCAAAATCAGCA
>CANCJZ010000060.1 GCA_947378465.1 Flavobacteriaceae bacterium | reverse complement strand
GGTTGCATCACATAATTTCTAATTTGTGATCCCCATTCAATTTTCATTTTACCTGCTTCAATATCGGCTCTTTGCGCCATTTGTTTTTTAAGTTCTATTTCATACAATTGCGAACGTAACATTTGCATAGCACGTTGACGGTTGTCTTGTTGGGAACGGGTTTCGGAACATTGTATCTGAATTCCTGTGGGTTTGTGGAACAATTGCACTTTAGTTTCCACTTTATTCACATTTTGACCACCAGCACCGCTCGAACGAGAAGTGATGATTTCAATATCAGCTGGGTTAATTTCAATTTCAATAGTATCATCCACTAATGGATACACGTAAACAGAAGCAAATGAAGTATGGCGTTTGGCATTGCTGTCAAAGGGTGAAATACGCACCAATCGATGGACTCCATTTTCCCCTTTCAAATAACCAAAAGCATATTCCCCTTCAATTTCTAAAGTAACCGTTTTAATTCCAGCAACATCACCTTCTTGAAAATTCAGTTCTTTGATTTTGAATTTTTGTTTTTCAGCCCACATCATGTACATACGCATCAACATCGAAGCCCAATCACAACTTTCAGTACCACCTGCACCCGCTGTAATTTGAAGTACAGCGCTCATGTTGTCCCCTTCATCAGAAAGCATATTACGGAATTCTAAATCTTCAATATGAGTATTGGTCAATTCATATTGAGCATCTAGTTCTTCTTCAGAGATTTCTCCTTCTTTAAAGAATTCGTAGGTAATTTGAAGTTCTTCAGCCAAAGTAATACCCTGTTCAAAATCTTCCACCCATTTCTTCTTTGAGCGTAAGCTTTTTACCAATAATTCTGCTTCTTTTGCATTGTTCCAAAAGTTAGGAGCAAAGGTTTTTTCTTCTTCGTTTGTTATTTCGATAAGCTTGGCATCAATGTCAAAGATACCTCCTCAACGCACCAAGACGTTCTACAATACCTTTTATTTGTTCGGTATTTGTCATAAATAATGTAATTTTGTAAGCGCAAATGTAGTGTATCCTATTTTTATATGGAAATTAATTTGCGTTCAGTAGTTAGTCAGCAGTTTTAAAATAGCTTTGACTTATTTAATTTAAAATTTTTCATGGAAATAAATTTAATCAGCGATACCGTAACCAAGCCTAGTAATGAAATGTTACAATTTATGTTCAAGGCTAAAGTAGGTGATGACGTATATAAACAAGACCCCACAGTCAATGAATTAGAAAATGCCGTTGCACAATTGTTTGGCAAAGAAGCCGCCCTGTTTTTCCCTAGTGGAACCATGGCTAATCAAACTGCAATCAAGTTACATACTCAACCAGGTGAACAAGTAATATGCGACAAATACTCGCATATATATCATTACGAAGGTGGAGGTGCCTCTTTTAACAGTGGTGTTTCATGCTGTTTAGTTGATGGCAGTCGCGGGATGATTACTGCGGATTTAGTCAAAAATGCCATCAACGATCCTGAGTTTTTTCACGCTCCTTTGACTTCATTGGTGAGTATTGAAAATACTACGAATAAAGGCGGCGGTGCTTGTTATGACATTGCCGAACTCAAAAAAATCAAACAAGTTTGTCTCGATCACAATCTTAAATACCATCTGGATGGCGCCCGTATTTGGAATGCGATGGTGGCTAAAAAACAACATCCAAAACAATTCGGTGAACTCTTTGACACCATATCCGTTTGTCTTTCTAAAGGATTAGGAGCTCCTGTAGGTTCATTATTATTAGGCTCAAAAGAGGATATGAAAAGAGCCCTACGCATCCGTAAAATATTTGGAGGTGGAATGCGTCAATCAGGTTATTTGGCTGCTGCAGGAATGTATGCGCTACAACACAATGTACTTCGTTTGGAAGACGACCATCGTCGTGCTAAAGAACTTGGGATGATACTTAGCAAACTCCCTTGGGTAGAAAAAGTAGAGCCTGTGGAAACCAATATTCTGATTTTTTCCGTACGCCCAACCTTGGAAGAAAAATGGGTAATTGAAAAATTAAAACAAAAAAGTATTCATATCAGCTCCATGGGGCAAGGCAAACTTCGTATTGTTACCCACTTGGATTATAAAGAAGTAATGCACAGTTATGTCATTGAAGCATTAGAAAAAATACAGTTTTAAATAAAATTCCAAATTCCAACCTTAGAGGGAATTCCAATTTTTTAAACTCCAAATTCCAATGGCTGAATCAAAATAAACCTTTTTCCTTAACTTATTGTAAGTGAAAAACAATGTTTATTTTAGATATAAAACATAGATTTTTTAACTCAATTCAAATGTAAAGCATTGAATTTCCATAACAACATTGGAATTTAGGACTTAAAAATTGTAATTTCATTTAAACATATCTAATCCTGGAATATTCGGCATCCCGTCTTTCGCAACAGCTCCAAGTTCAGCTTCGTTGACGTTGGTTGCTTTTTCAATAGCCTTATTAAGAACTAAAATCAAATAGTCTTCAAGTTGTTCTTTGTCTTCTAAAAGACTTTCATCAATATGGATTGATTTGATTTTTCTATTAGCAGTCAATGTGGTTTTTAACAATCCATCATTACTTTGTTCATCAATCAGGACGGTGTCTAATCGGCGTTTTGTTTCTTCTATTTTTTGCTGGGTTTCTTTTAATTTTCCCATCATTCCCATAAGGTCTCCGAACATAGTATTATTGTTTTATTGTTTGGGCAAATGTAAAGAATCCTTGAAATAATTTCAATTTTCATTGATTAAAATAAAATGGTTTCTCGTTGAGTATTGTTAACTATTATTGGAAAACTTAGTCAAATTAACATTTTATATAGAAAGCTTTGCAATAAATTTGTTTTGAAATTAGAACTAAACAATGAACAACAATTTACAACCTCCAGTAGCCAAAATAATTCCTCATACCATTGAAACTCATAAGCATGTTCGTATCGATAATTATTATTGGTTAAATGATCGCGAAAATCCTGAGGTAATCGATTATTTACTTAAAGAAAACGAATATTATCAACAAGCTACCGCTGCTACTAAAGCATTTCAAACGGAGCTTTTCGAAGAAATGAAATCCCGTATTAAAGAAGATGATCAATCGGTTCCTTATTTTTATAACGGTTATTATTATATCACTCGTTACGAAAAAGGAAAAGATTACCCTATTTACGCTCGTAAAAAAACATCCCTTGATGCTCCTGAAGAAATTATGTTTGATTGTAATGTATATGCTGAGGGACACTCTTATTTTCAAATGGTAGGACTCAGTGTCAGTGAAGATAATAAGTGGGTAGCCTTTGGTGTAGATACGGTATCAAGAAGACAATATACCATTCAAATAAAAAACTTAGAAACAGGGGAAACCTTAGGATTAAAAATTGAAAACACTACAGGAGGTGCCACTTGGGCCAGCGATAATCAAACGATTTTCTATTCTCGTAAAGATGAAGTAACCCTTCGCCCTGATAAAATATACAAACACAAATTAGGAACCGATCCTAAAGAGGATGAAGTGGTATTTCATGAAAAAGATGAAACCTTTAATGTTTCAGTGTACAAATCCAAATCCCGTAAATATATTATCATTTCTTCTGAAAGCACTTTGACTTCAGAATATCAATTATTGACTTCGGACACTCCTGAAGGAAAATTTAAACTATTTCAAAAACGTACCCGTGGATTAGAATATTCTGTTTCGCATTATGATGATAGCTTTTATATTTTAACCAATAAAGACGACGCTACGAATTTTAAATTAATGAAAACCCACGAAGACAATACTTCAAAGGAGTATTGGGTTGATTTAATCCCACATCGAGAGGAAGTGTTGATTGAAGATATTGATATTTTTAAAGATTTTTTAGTAATTTCTGAACGCACTAATGGACTGAATCAAATTCGTATTATGCCATGGGAATCGGAGGAATATTACCTTCCTTTTGATTCCGAAACTTATTCCTGTTATACTTCAACCAATGTTGATTTCGATACTGATATTCTTCGATATAGCTATCAATCTATGGCAACGCCGCCTTCAGTTATTGATTTTAATATGAAAACAAAAGTCAAAACTGTCTTAAAAGAACAAGAAGTACTAGGAGGGAAGTTTGATAAAAACAATTACAAAGAAGAACGCATTTGGGCCACAGCTATTGACGGTACTAAAGTGCCTATTTCAATGGTGTATCCAAAAGGAATTGAAAAGAATAATCAAAATCCAGTATTGTTATATGCGTACGGTTCCTACGGAATGACTATGGAACCTTATTTTTCTTCTACACGATTAAGCTTATTAGATAGAGGTTTTATTTATGCCATCGCTCATGTAAGAGGAGGTGAGGACATGGGAAGAACATGGTATGAGGATGGTAAACTATTAAAGAAGAAAAACACTTTTACTGATTTTATTGATTGTTCCAAGCACTTGATAAATGAAAATTATACCTCGACTAAACATTTATATGCTGAAGGAGGTTCGGCAGGTGGATTATTGATGGGAGCTATAGTCAATATGGAACCTCAATTGTACAATGGAGTCATTGCGCAAGTTCCTTTTGTAGACGTTGTGACTACAATGTTGGACGAAAGTATACCTCTTACAACCGGAGAATATGATGAATGGGGAAATCCTAACAAGAAAAAGTATTTCGAATATATGCTTTCTTACTCACCTTATGACAATGTTGTAAAGCAAGATTATCCAAGCATGTACATCTCTACAGGTTTGCACGATTCTCAAGTACAATATTGGGAACCAGCTAAATGGATAGCTAAATTACGTGCTTTCAAAACCGATATTAACCCATTGTATTTAGATATTAATATGGATACTGGACATGGAGGTGCTTCAGGTAGATTTGAAGCCTTAAAGGAATTGGCTAAGGAGTTTGCTTTTTTGTTAGATTTAGAAGAAATTAAAAGATAGTTTAAAATAATTTATTAAATTTGCAAGGTTTTGTGGCGACTCTATAACATTCGCTTCGACACTAATTTATTTTTTATGAAAGAAGAAATAAAAGCCTATAATAACGTTTTGGAGTTAATTGGAAACACTCCTCTTATTAAGCTTAACCGAATTACTGAAAATCTTGAAGGTAATTTTTACGCAAAGGTAGAAGCTTTTAATCCAGGACATTCTACTAAAGACAGAATTGCATTGTATATCATCGATGAAGCAGAAAAGAAAGGTATCCTTAAACCAGGAGATACTATTATTGAAACTACTTCTGGTAATACAGGCTTTAGCTTGGCTATGGTAAGTATTATAAAAGGCTATGATTGTATTCTTGCGGTAAGTTCTAAATCCTCTAAGGATAAAATAGATATGTTACGTGCAATGGGTGCTAAAGTATATGTTTGTCCTGCTCACGTATCTGCTGATGACGAACGTTCCTATTATAATGTTGCTAAGCGTCTTCATGAAGAAACTAAAGGTTCAGTATATATTAATCAATATTTTAACGAATTAAATGTTGATGCACATTATAAAACTACGGGTCCTGAAATTTGGGAACAAACTAATGGTAAAATTACACATTTAGTTGCTTGTAGTGGTACTGGTGGTACAATATCAGGAACTGCTCGTTTCTTAAAAGAACAAAATCCAAACATTCGTATTTTAGGGGTTGATGCTTTTGGTTCGGTATTGAAAAAATACCACGAAACTAAAGAGTTTGACAATAATGAAATTTACCCATATCGTATTGAAGGTTTAGGTAAAAATCTTATCCCAACAGCAACTGATTTTGATTCTATTGATGAGTTTATGAAAGTAACAGATGAGGAAAGTGCTCATACTGCTAGAGAAATTGCTAAAAAAGAAGGATTATTTGTGGGCTATACTTCAGGAGCTGCTTTACAAGCCGTTAAACAATACGCAGAAGAAAGTGAATTTACCTCTGAAAGTAATGTTGTTATTATTTTTCCTGACCACGGTTCTCGTTATATGAGCAAAGTATTTAGTGATGATTGGATGAACGAACAAGGTTTTTTCGATAGTGTAAATGCTGAAGAAGCCCAAAAAATTGAATTTATTAAATAAAAGATTCTATTCATTATTTTGAATAATTATTTAAAAGTAGCAAATATAAATTTGCTACTTTTTTTATACCGTATTGCAAGGTTTTAAAGCTGATTCTTTTTTTTCAAATGCCGTACTTTTAAATAATAAACAGTTAGGCATAATTATTGTTTACCGAGAAATATAAGTGTTGATTACTTATCAGAATATAAATTAATAGCATACAATACTAATATTTAAAAGTCAAAAGTCATGAAAGCAAAACTTATCTTTATGGTGCTTTTAATAGCAATTAGCTTCAGTTCTTGTGGTGTATATTATGGTGGAGGTTATGGTGGTCGTGTACACCCAGTTTATCGTCCTTTATACCGTCCAATTTACAGACCAATATACGCTCCTTCCTATCACGGTGGGGGACATGGTGGATATCACGGTGGATATCACAATGGAGGTTTCCGTGGAGGAAGAAGATAATTAATGGTAAAATATCAATATTAATAATAAAAGCAATATATTTGGATTAGCAACAAATCAGTTGTAATTTATTTAAAAAGATGAAAATATATTTAGCGTTGTTTTTACTGTTCCAACATTTTGTTTTTGCACAATCCGAGGAAGTAGAAGCATCGCTAACTATTGATAAAAATTATTCTTTTCTTTCGGATCCAATTAAAGTTGAATTTGAATTAAATGATTCTTCAACTAATTTCTCACCGCCTTCTTTTAAAGGATTTATGATTCTTTCTGGACCGAATACTACTTATTCAACTACTATTAATTCAAGTTCAACTAAAGCTGTATCTACTAAAAAAAGTAAAGTTACTTATATTTTAAAACCATTGGCTTTAGGAGAATTAAGTATTGAAGAGGGGAGTTTTACAGTAGATGGTAAGATATACAAGACCCCCACTAAATCAATTTCCATCCAAGAAAATAAAGTTTCAAGTATTGATTCCTATAAAGGGAAAATAATTGTTCTTTGTGAGATTTCCAATAAAACACCATTTAGAAATCAGTCTACCACAGTTACCTATAGAGTTTATTATGATAAGGCATTAAAAGCACCATCAGCGGTACGATTGGTATTTGACAATGAATACAAAAATGACTTTCTTATTGGAACAGCTTCTCGACTGGATGAAGGCGTAAATTTGCAGAATTACAACGGGATAGAGTACTATTCATTTGTAGTTCAAACGGATTTCTTACGTTTTAAAGAGCTATACGATACTTATGTTAGAGGAATGTTAGAAATGGATTTTGATCAAATTTTGTATACCGTTGGTGATGATTCCTTTAAAAAAACTACCACTAAAAAAATCCCATTTGAATCGGATCGTATAGTTGTCAAAAATTTACCTCCTGATTACAATCGTTTTCGAACTGTTGCTGTGGGTGAATTTTCATTTGAGCCTAACTCAATCAAAAAAGTAGTGCAACACAATTCAGAATTCAAATTTGAACTAATACTCAAAGGCAAAGGATTCATTGAAAACGATTCCAAAATGCTGCCAATAGTGACACTGCCCCCTCAACTGCATTTGGTTAAAACAGAAGTCGATAACGAATTGTATTATGAAGATAATTCAATGTCATCTGTAAATACAATACAATATACAATTATGCCTTTGGAAAAAGGAATATTCCTTATTAAAAAACCTTCACTTCGTTATTATAATAGTGATAATGATAAATATGAATAAACTTATGATAATGAGTTTGTTATTACTGTAAAATAGCGCTAACATAATTTTAAAATGATCGTTAGAGGTAAAAAAAACTAATTGTTTTACTTTTTTTAGTGACTTCTAATTAATCTATTTTTTTGGTTTTCTTTTTAACACCAAAGCACTAATAAACGACATAAATATTCCAAAAGGAATAAATTCACCAACAGTATAATAAATAAAATAAAAAGGTTTGGAATAGTTTGTTTTATAATCACTAATATGGTCTATTGCAGCATGATCCTTAAGTTTGCTTAATTCTTCTATTCTTTCAGGTCTAGTTTGAAATGCTATTTCTCTTTCTAATAAACTAGGATGCATAAAATGATAATCGAATGTGAAATATAATAAATATAAAGTGATTCCAATTAATGATATTAATAAGCCAATATAAAAAGCCTTTTTAAATGAGATAAAACGATTGTTTATTTTTTCTCGGTATTCCATTACCCCAAAAAAAGTAGTTATGAAACTACCTAAAAGTCCGATTAGTCCTAAAGAGCAATATTCGCTGTTTTTTATAAGTAGGGGATAAAAAACAGTGTAATAAAAAATTATAAATAATATGATAAAAACACCTGTAATAATTCCGTATTTTATTAATATTTTTTTCATAGCATTCATAGTTGTATCAATAATTTATTTTGGAGCAATCCCTTGTAATAAAAAACTCTACTCGGAAAAAATAATAAAGTACGATTGTTTATTAAGGGGGAGCAAATTTAGTAAAAATACTATTATGTATTTAAATTGATTATCTATTTTAGTTATTGAATATTACAAACTTTGCAATTTGTTTTTTGAAATTAATTGAATACTTATTATTTTTATATTAATCACTAAAAAGATAATAATATTTTATGAGAAAGACCTGATTAAACAAATGTCTAATCAGGTCCAAACTAACAAAAACCAATCGAATCATTCTAGGACAATAGTAAATTATTATTCACTATAAATTCCTATTGTATTATATACTCTCTGCTATCTTCTCTCCTTGATTTCTAAAGACCAATTGACCATCAAATGCATCCAATAAAACAACACTGTCAACAGTGACTTTTCCAGCTAAAATCTCTTTTGATAACTGATTTAATACTTCTCTTTGGATTACTCGTTTTACAGGGCGAGCTCCATATTGAGGATCGTATCCTTTTAGTGCTAAATAGTCAATTGCTTCTGGAGTTGCATCCATTGTTATTTGCTGATGTTCTAGCATTTTAATAACATTTTTTAATTGCAATCCTACTATTTCTTTTATGTTGGCACTGTTTAATGGTGTAAACATTACAATTTCATCAATTCTATTGATAAATTCAGGTCGAACATTTTGTTTTAATAATCCTAAGACTTCTAATTTTGCGGCTTCAGTTGCGGCCTCAATTCCACCTTTCAAGTTTTCAAATTTTTCTTGTATAATAGCACTTCCCATATTAGATGTCATAATAATAATAGTGTTTTTAAAATCGGCTACTCGACCTTTGTTGTCAGTGAGTCGACCTTCATCAAGTACTTGTAACAAAATATTAAAAGTGTCAGGATGTGCTTTTTCAATTTCATCAAGCAAAACTACTGAGTATGGTTTTCTGCGAACTGCTTCAGTCAATTGTCCCCCTTCATCATAACCAACATATCCAGGAGGTGCTCCTACTAATCTACTTACACTGTGACGTTCTTGGTATTCACTCATATCGATACGAGTCATTGCATTTTCATCGTCAAACAAATATTCTGCTAGGGCTTTTGCCAATTCTGTTTTTCCAACTCCTGTAGTTCCAAGAAATAAAAATGAACCTATTGGTTTTTTCATGTCTTGCAAACCAGCTCTACTTCGACGGACAGCATCACTTACAGCTTCAATAGCTTCTTCTTGTCCTACAACACGATTGTGTAATTCTTCTTCTAAACGAAGAAGTTTTTCTCTTTCACCTTGCAACATTTTCATTACTGGAATCCCTGTCCATTTTGCCACAACTTCTGCTATGTCTTCGCGTGTAACCTCTTCTTTAATCAAAGAAGTTCCTGCTTGATTTTCTAATAATTGTTTTTGTAATACATCTAGACGTTCTTGAGCTTCTTTGATTTTTCCATATCGAATTTCCGCTACTTTTCCATAATCCCCTTCTCGTTCTGCTCGCTCCGCTTCTAGTTTTAATTCTTCAATTTCTAGTTTTACAGCTTGTATATTATCGACTACCTCTTTCTCAGATTTCCATTTTGTATAAATTTCGTTTCGCTCTTCTTTTAAATTAGCCAAATCTAATCCTAATGCTTTGAGTTTATTGGTGTCGTTTTCGCGTTTAATAGCTTCGATTTCAATTTCTAATTGCATTATTTTTCTATCTAACACATCTAATTCTTCTGGTTTAGAATTAATTTCCATTCTCAATTTTGAAGCGGCTTCATCCATTAAATCAATGGCTTTGTCAGGTAGAAATCTATTAGTTATATAACGTTGCGATAATTCTACTGCTGCAATGATAGCATCATCTTTAATTCTTACTTTGTGATGTGTTTCATATTTTTCTTTAATACCTCTCAAAATTGATATGGCACTTTCAGTATCAGGTTCATCAACCATTACTTTTTGGAAGCGTCTTTCTAAAGCTTTGTCTTTTTCAAAATATTTTTGATATTCGTCTAGGGTTGTGGCTCCAATGGCTCTTAATTCTCCTCGTGCTAAAGCTGGTTTTAAAATATTAGCTGCATCCATAGCGCCATCACCACCACCAGCACCCACAAGCGTGTGAATTTCGTCAATAAAAAGGACAATATCACCTTCTGCAGAAGTAACTTCTTTCACGACTGATTTTAATCTCTCTTCAAATTCACCTTTATATTTTGCGCCAGCAATCAAAGCTCCCATATCTAATGAGTAAACAACTTTATCTTTTAGATTATCAGGTACGTCTCCATCAACAATACGGTGCGCCAAGCCTTCTGCAATAGCTGTTTTACCAACACCTGGCTCTCCAACAAGCATTGGATTGTTTTTAGTCCGTCTTGTTAAAATTTGCAAAACTCTTCTTATTTCTTCGTCTCTACCAATCACTGGATCTAGCTTGCCATTTTTTGCTAATTCATTTAAATTTTTAGCATATTTATTTAATGAATTGTAAGTTTCTTCAGCCGATGCTGAAGTTACTCGTTCGCCTTTTCGGATTTCAGCAATTGCAGCTTCCATTCCTTTTTCTGTAACGCCTTGATCTTTTAATATCTGTGCTACTTTACTTTTTGATTTTAAAATAGCCAATAATAAATGCTCAATAGAGATGTACTCATCAGTCATTTTTTTTGCAATAATACCTGCTTCTGTCAACATAGTATTTGCATCTCTCGAAAGTATCAACTCTCCACCTGCTACTTTTGGGAAATTTTGAATGGCACTATCTAATATTTTTTTGAATAACTCAATATTAACATTGAGTTTTTTCAAGATGAAAGGGGTAACGTTTTCGTCAACTTCTAATATTCCTTTTAGAATATGCTCATTTTCGAGCTGTTGTTGACTATAACTTTGTGCAATTTGCTGTGCTTGTTGCAGAGCTTCTTGCGATTTGATAGTTAAGTTTTTTAAGTTCATATTTGATTTGTTAGTGTTGTGTGTTTTCCTTTTTTATTAATTAAAGTTTATTAACTTTGACTTCTAATGGACAATATGTGTTCCAATAATTAAATAAAGACAAAATGACAGTTTTATTTAGCTTTGTTAAATACAATCGGTCAAAATGGCTTAAATAAAAACGAAATATGAGTTTCTTTAAAAATATTTTCAATTCAGATGATCAACAACATTCTTCAAATATTTCTTGGGTTCATCTTGAAGATCTTGGTCAATTAAAAGATATTGTAGTTGAATCAGAAAATAAACCAGTTTTAATATTTAAGCACAGTACTCGTTGTAGTGTTAGTAGAATGGCATTACGACAATTTGAAAATGAATTTTTAGATCAATCTAAAATTACACCTTATTTTTTAGATTTACTAGAACATAGAGATGTTTCAAATGCAATAGCTGAACAATTTGGGGTATTACATCAATCACCTCAAGTAATATTACTTCGAAATGGTAAGGTCCTTTACGATGCTTCTCATAGTAGTATTGATGCAGAAGATCTGCTCCGTTATATATAATTTAGTTTCTTAATTTATATTAAAATTCAAATAATTTTTGATGATAAACAATCCAACTATAGGATTGATTTTTATATGCTTTAAATTTTCCAATCATAAAAAAAAGTGATTTATATATTTGTTTAACCTCAAATAGTTATTGTTCACCTGCATAATTTATGTTTCTGTCGAAAAAATAAGCTGGAAAAGAATATTTTAAATAAAATTACATTATGGTATTATCTAATAAAGATTTTATTGTTCTTAATATTTTATTTTATCTATCTGGCCACTTGTTTAATATAAGTATATTTTGAATTATGGGGGTTCATTAATATAAGGCCAGATAGATTCTTAAATTTATCTGAATTATATATATAAAAAAACCTCTCTAATGAGAGGTTTTTTTATAGTATTATTATTTTTAATGAAGATTTATTTAACTTTAAATGTCACTCTTCTAACAAGCTTTCTAGCTCCATCAGAATCTTTATCAACTGAAGCGTCTTCTCCTTTTGAAATCACATTCAATCGTGTAGGGTCAATTTTAGCTTTAACTAAGATTGCTTTAACTGCTTCAGCACGATTTAATGCTAATTTTTGATTGAATTCTGAAGATCCAATTTCATCTGCATGACCAATAATGTCTATTGTTGCAGTTGGATTAGTTCTTAAATAAGTCAATATAAAATCAATACCTTCAGTTGAAACGTTAGTAGGGGTTGATTTCATTGGATCAAAATAAGTAGATACATATCCATCATTAATCATACGTTTGATCATATCAGCATTTGCGGTATTGGTAGATTCTTTACTAGTATAAGTATCTGCTAAATATCTTTCCAATTCATCAGGAACACCATTTCTATTGATGTCAATCATTTTACCTTTAGTATCAACAGCTACACCAGCAACTGAATTATTTTCTTGATCTAAATAATCAGGTACGCCATCTTTATCACTATCATTCATTAAAGTTTCCATTTCATCAATGCGTTGATTTAATGCTTCTATTTCTTTAATGTTTTTATCTTTAATTACTGCCCAGTCACCATGCATTTTTTGACTTCCTAATGAATAACTTAATCCAAAACTAGTAGTCATTAATTGACCATTAAGATTGTTGCTATTATCAGAATAGCTTCCATCCCAATTAAAGTGTTGTCTGAAATAATTATAAATAGAAATATCTAACGATAAAGCTAAACGATTTGTAATGCGGAATTGAGGGCCTAAACCAATAACCATTCCAAAATTATGCTCTGTTCTTCCATAATTGTGACTATCACCAATTGTATTAGGTGTAAAAGAAGTTATCATAGTTCCTTGAAGCCCACCATGAAGAAGTAATCCCCAACGTCCAGCTACGTCATCAATACCTAATAATCTACTTCCATTAACAACGGCTTGTAATGCAATCCCCTTTTGAATAGTATGAAAATCTTTACTTCCGTTACCACTTCCGTTTTTTAGATCATCGAAAGAAAGATTTCCTTTAAAACCAAATTTAGGTGTTATCATATAACGAGCACCTACAGCAAAATTATTGAAATTAAATTTTCCTCCAACATCATGAATTTGACTTGAATAATAGTTAGTTTCATAAGGCTTGATACCTTTACTTTGCCCTGAATTTAATTCAATTGTCCAACGATTAAAATCATCATCAGCTGATTTATTTGCGTCTTTTTGCGCAATTGTTTTGGTTGGTGAATTTCTTTTTACAGGAGCCTTAGTAGTGTTTTGTGCATAGATGCTTGAAGCTGAGGCCAAGAGAAAGATAGAAAGTAAAGTTATTTTTTTCATAAAAAAAATTAATTTGGTTATGCAAATATAATGGTTTTTGTATAAAACCAAGCATTTAAAACAATTAAGATAGGTTTGTAGATGTTTTTTTATATTAAATTCAGTTTTTAGAGATTGGTTTATAATTATTGTATTATTCCTTAGTATTTGTTCGAATAAATGTATTTTTGATAAGAACTT
>CANCJZ010000059.1 GCA_947378465.1 Flavobacteriaceae bacterium | reverse complement strand
AAAGGAACTGTTTTTAAGGCACCCGACCAATTTTCAAATATTGTTGTAGATAAAAATGGAGTACCTGATATTATTGGAATTACTGAAAACATAATTCCGAAAATAGGAATAGTTTCACCTCCAGATTCGGATTGGAATAAATTAAGTAGCTCTATAAAAAATAAGCCAGAACCAGTAACAACTTCTATTCCTAATGTTTCACCAACAACTTTATCTCCTTCTGACAGAAGATAATTTAATATAGTTTATTATGAAAAGACTAACCTTGTTATCTAAAGTTCTGTGCGTTATTAATTTATCAATATTGACTATTGTCATTATTAATCTAATATCCTTTGATAAAAAGTTTTATTTGATGTTTCTTATATCTTTATTTATATGTTATATAAATTTTTCAATTCAAATTATTTTATTGTTAAAAAGAAAAATTAAAATACTACCATATTTCTTTGTGTCAGTAATCTTACTTATATTTTATTGGTGCGATTTTTTTAAATTAGTAACGTTAATTTCAGAATAAAATGTGAACCTCTTCTCAAATTGAAGTCTTTAAATTTTACCTTATAAATATGTAAATTATGGGTACTATCTCACATTTTTATAATTACATTCACACACAAACACTAGTAAGTCTCAAAAATCCTCAACAGGAATAACGGCCCCACCATAGTCCTTGATTGGGGGCTTTCAGCTATATTTGTGATAATAAATACAAGACATCCGTTCTTTATTTTATTAGTATAAGTACAAAGGAAAAGAGTACCAAGACGAATTGGGGCTTAACATTTACGGCTATGGAGCGAGGAATTATGATGCTGCAATTGATAGATGGTGAAGTATTGATATATGAGTAAATCAAGCCCTAAATCATTAGGTATTATGAATAACAAATATAATAGAAATGAGAATTTAATGAAGGGATAGTAGCTATAAAAATTACTACTCAGCGAAATAAAATGTACTATATTTTTTATTCAAAAGACTAATAAAGTAATCTAAAATTAGCAAAACTAAAAAATAAAGTAACAATCAAAGCGATTAGTGACAGTATGAGTTGAAAACGATTGTAGAGATTTTTACGTTCTCGGGCAGAATGAACAGGAGTATGGTTGATAAAGCTTGGATTATTGATTAGAATCCACATTAAGGTTAAAAAGATGAAATTTTCAATAATAACGACTGCTAAGGAATCCATAGTACGAGGTTCAATAATAGAATTATTAGTAGTAATATATAATAATTGAGCTAACTGTAAGAGATAACAGCTTAAAGTAATTATACATATGAATTTAACAGTTTTAGAGAACGTCATTATTAGCTAAAATATTTTGGATGTATTTAATTTCAGGTTGTTTGTTAATTGCACATTTAATTAATTCACCTGCTATATTGGGTTGTTTAAAAAAATGATCATCAAATGCTTCTTTTGAAGGGGCTTCGACCATAGTGGTAATTTTATTATGATCTTCTAAATCTATAAACACTCCTTTGACTTTAATATTGTTTATTTTTCTTGCGCTTTCATTTTTGTTAAAGATTCTTTTATATTCTAAAAAATCATTAACGTCATAGGTTAGTAATATTGTAACCATATAATTGTAGTTTCGGGGGTTAACTTTTAAATTGTTGTTTAATCAAAATTAAACAAATGTTAATAAAAATAAATTAATATTTACTTAATAATTAAATAATTCATCATTAAAATTATTAGTTCAATAACAACAAAAGATGAAATTAAGTTAAAATTATAGATAAATTACATAATTTGAATTCAAATAACCAAAAAGGTTTAATTTGAAAAAACAAATAAAAATCAATAAACTATTTTAATTGAATAAATTAATCCGTTGAATAAACTATATAGTTAGGAGTTGTAATTGGCTTTTTAAACGTTCAATGAGTAAATTCATCATTCGTTTATTTAGACTAGAAGAGTTGGTAATGTAGTGGTCGTACTCGTCAACAGTGAAAAATGCTATGATCATTCCTTTAAGAGCATTTCGGAATTTAATGTCTTTTTGGATGACATTGTCGATATAGATGAGCTTTTTTTCAATAGGAAGTTCAAAAAAACTACCTTTTTGTTTAACGGCGTAATTGATAAAAGTACGCAGGAATAAATCGTTTTGGAACTTGAGTATTGGACGTAGGGTTTGGTTTTGAAATATTTCTTCCGGAGAGGACTGTGGGCTAATGGTTCCTAAAGCGCCACCTCTAATATCTAATAATCGTTCAGTTCGAGTATCCATAACAATAGTTTTTATAAATTTAGGAAAAAATAGTTTACCATATAAATAAAAAAGAGTTCTTTATAGGAACTCTTTTACTTCTTCTTTTAAATAGCTCAACGCTATGGAGCTTGCTGATTGTACTTCGAGGAGTTGATTTAGGATGGTTTCTCTTAATTGATTAGCATCGTCAACTTCGGGGGAAGCAGCAACTTTGCGAATGTTTTGGATTATGGTGCTTTTGGCAGTGGCAATCATGGTCCAACATTCGTCAGAAACATAAATTTGTTGGGTGATATTGTGTTCAAATTCTTGTTCAATAGTATGAATCAGTAAATTTTGATAATCCAATTTATTACCGCTTAGTGGGGCAACACGAATCAATAATTTGGAAGGATTGATGCGTTCCAATAATAAAGCTAAACGTTCGTATGCTTGAAGGCGAAGGGGTAAAGCTTGTTTTTGGTTTTCTTTACGCAACAACCATTTACGGCTTCCTTCTTGATCGGCAAAATGCGATTGAAATAAATAATAAGCGACTCCACCTGTAACTAATGCAGGTAAGGTATAAAAAGCTAATTCAATCAGTTTGTCTGTATTCATTCGTGTAATTTGTAGATTAAAGTTTTACTTGGGATGCTTTTTTGGCGAACCATACGCGATCGCGATCTAATTTGTTTTCCACATTATAGATTTTCTTTTTGGTATTGACATACAATTGCCCAAAATAAGTGGTTTTACCTTCTTCAATTTCAAACTTCATATTTACTGGAATTTCCAAAGTTGATTGGTCATTACGAGTGTTGTTGAAAATTTTGATTTTGAAAAACTTGTACTTCCCTTTAGGTTTTACAATTGTAAACAGATAATAGGTTTTACCTGATTTTTTAAAATCAGCTCTATCGTATTTGTAAGTGAAAGAGCCTTGATCATTGGGATAGTCATTGATAGAAGGCAAATCATCACAATACGAAAAAGTGTAGCCATTGTAGATTTTTTTATCTAAACAGATGGTTCCTACAATCATTCCTTCGTGTGCGTCAGCATTAAATGTTTTTTGAAGTCTTTTGGCGGGGGTAGAGCAAGCTAAGATAAGCAAGGGGGCTAGGGAAAATAGGATGCTTTTTAATTTCATGACTTTTGATTTATATGTTTACAAAGGAAAACAATTTTTGAGTTGGAAGCAAAAAATAGTTGATAAATCGACCTTGTTTTAATTGTTATTATTAATAAGTAAGTCTATTTTTGTAAATCTCAAAATTAGATTCAAGCAAAATAAACTATGCAAAAATATATTAGCCAACTTAATGAAGCCCAGCAAGAACCCGTTCTACAAAAAGACGGACCGATGATCATCATTGCTGGTGCTGGTTCAGGTAAGACTCGTGTACTGACTATGCGAATTGCATATTTGATGAGTTTAGGCGTTGATTCGTTCAACATATTGGCATTAACCTTTACCAATAAAGCGGCGCGAGAAATGAAAAAACGTATCGCGGATATCGTTGGTAATAATGAGGCTAAAAACTTGTGGATGGGTACGTTTCACTCGGTATTTGCACGCATACTTAGAAGTGAATCGGATAAATTAGGGTATCCTTCGAACTTTACTATTTACGATACTCAAGATAGTGTTCGATTGATATCGGCCATTATTAAAGAGATGCAATTGGATAAGGATATATACAAACCCAAACAAGTATTAGGCCGTATTTCATCTTATAAAAACTCATTAATTACTGTCAAAGCATATATGAATAATCTCGATTTGCAGGAGCAAGATGCAATGAGCAAAAAGCCTCGATTAGGAGATATCTATGCTAATTATGTTGATCGTTGTTTTAAAGCAGGAGCAATGGATTTTGATGATTTGTTGTTGAAAACAAATGAGTTGTTGAATCGTTTTCCTGATGTTTTGGCAAAATATCAAGATCGTTTTCGTTATATTATGGTGGATGAGTACCAGGATACTAATCATTCGCAGTATTTGATTGTTCGAGCATTATCGGATCGTTTTCAGAATATCTGTGTTGTTGGGGATGATGCGCAAAGTATTTATGCTTTCCGTGGTGCCAATATCAATAATATTTTGAATTTTCAAAAGGATTATGAAAATGTTAAAACCTATCGATTGGAGCAAAACTATCGTTCGTCAAAGAATATTGTAGAAGCAGCCAATTCGATTATTGATAAAAATAAAACCAAGCTGGATAAAATTGTTTGGACAGCTAATGATTTTGGGCCAAAAATAAAAGTCCATCGCAGTGTAACGGATGGGGAAGAAGGTCGATTTGTAGCAGGAGAAATCTTTGAGCAAAAGATGCGGAATCAGATGATGAATGGTCAATTTGCGATTTTGTATCGAACCAATGCACAGTCGCGAGCAATGGAAGATGCTTTGAGAAAAAGAGATATTCCATATCGTATTTATGGTGGATTATCGTTCTATCAACGCAAGGAGATTAAGGATGTGTTGTGTTATTTGCGATTAGTTATCAATCCTAAAGATGAAGAAGCTTTAATTCGTGTGATTAATTATCCACACAGGGGAATTGGAGATACTACGGTTGAAAAGCTTACTGTTGCAGCCAATCATTACAAACGTTCCATTTTTGAAGTGATGGAACATATTGATAAGATTGATTTGAAGTTGAATTCAGGTACTAAGAATAAATTACAGGATTTTGTAATGATGATCAAAAGCTTTCAGGTTATTAATGAAAGTCAAGATGCTCATTATTTGACGGATCATGTGGCCAAAAAAACAGGCTTAATACAAGAACTTAAAAAAGATGGAACTCCAGAAGGTATTGCTCGTATCGAGAATATTGAAGTGTTGATGGGAGGGATTAAGGATTTTATCGAAGGACAAAAAGAAATTGATGGTGCACGTGGCGCTTTATCAGAATTCTTAGAGGATGTAGCTTTAGCTACGGATTTAGACAAAGATACCGGTGATGATGATCGGGTTGCCTTAATGACGATTCACTTGGCTAAAGGATTGGAATTCCCTTATGTATTTGTGGTAGGGATGGAAGAAGATTTGTTTCCAAGTGCGATGAGTATGAATACTCGAAGTGAATTAGAAGAAGAACGTCGTTTATTTTATGTTGCTTTAACAAGAGCGGAACATCAGGCTTATTTGACCTATGCGCAGTCGCGTTATCGTTGGGGCAAACTAACAGATAGCGAGCCTTCGCGTTTTATAGAAGAAATTAAAGATGAGTATTTGGAATATATCAATCCAAGTGATGCGGGTGGTTATCGCTACAAACCGATGATGGATATAGATATTTTTGGCGATGTGGATAAATCTAAATTGCGATTGGCGAAACCCATTGCGGGAACTCCCCCTAAAACTTATGGAGAAGATGCTTCCCCATCTTCTTCTATTCGAAAATTAAAACCAGTTTCTAATAATGGACCTGTCAATGCGAATTTATTTGATAGTAAGTTAACGGTTGGGAATATTGTGATGCACGAGCGATTTGGAAAAGGAGAGGTCGTTAATTTAGAAGGAATAGGGGCAGACAAAAAAGCAGAAATCCGATTTGATGTTGGAGGGATTAAGAAATTATTATTGCGATTTGCAAAATTAGATATCATAGGTTAAAAAGGTTTCGATAAACAAACCAGAATTTTAAATAAATAAATTATGTCACAATTCATTAAAATATACGAAGACAAGCCTAGTGAGGCGGCCATCAAAAAAGTAGTCGATGTATTGCGCAATGGGGGATTAGTGATTTATCCAACGGATACCGTATATGGTTTGGGTTGTGATATTACGAATTCTAAAGCGTTGGAACGTGTGGCTAAAATAAAAGGAATCAAATTAGAGAAGGCTAACTTTTCATTCATTTGTAGTGATTTGAGTAATCTATCGGATTATGTAAAACAAATTGATACCGCTACTTTTAAAATACTAAAAAGAGCTTTACCTGGTCCTTACACTTTTATTTTGCCTGGTAATAATGATCTGCCTAAAGAATTTAGAAAGAAAAAAACAGTAGGGATTAGAGTTCCTGACAACAACATTATTATTGAAATTGTGCGGATGTTGGGCAATCCAATTGTGTCTACATCCATCTATGATGAGGATGCGGTATTGGAATATTCAACCGATCCAGAATTGATTTTTGAGAAATGGCAAAATTTGGTTGATTTGGTGATTGATGGAGGATATGGTGATAATCATCCTTCAACGATAATTGATTTATCAGGATATGAGCCGGAAGTAGTCAGAGAAGGAAAAGGAAGTTTAGATATACTTTAACTATTATATATTCATAAAAAAGCCGCTTTGAAATGGACAAAGCGGCTTTTTTAGTTAAGAATAACTTCGATAGAAATTATTGTTGTTTTTTCATTTCTTTTTCAATCATATCGTAAAACTGATCAATTTTAGGAAGTACAACAATACGAGTTCTACGGTTGATGGCTCTATTATCTGCGGTGTTGTTGTCCACTAATGGAATAAACTCGCTTCTACCTGCTGCGATTAATTGAGCAGGGTTTACTTTTAAGTCTTTAGTCAATACTCTAATGATTGCTGTTGAACGTTTAACACTCAAATCCCAGTTGTCTAATAATATTGCATTACCTGTGTAAGGAATATTATCCGTATGACCTTCGACCATACATTCAAAATCAGGTTTGTCGTTGATTACTTTTGCTACTTTAGCCAATACTTCTTTAGCTCGGTCACTTACTACATAACTACCACTTTTGAAAAGCAATTTATCAGCAATGGAAATAAATACTACTCCTTTTTCAACATTTACGTTAATATCAGGGTCGCTAATACCAACGGAGCTTTTTAAACTAGTTACTAAAGCAAGAGTAACACTATCTTTTTTAGTTAAAGCATCTTGCATTCTGGAGATTTTCAAATCTTTTTCTTTTATAGTCTCTAATGCTTTTTCAATATTTTGGGCTCCTTGATGGGTTAATGTGGTCATATTACCAACATTGTTAATCAAATCTGAATTGTTTTTTTTCAGATAATCATTTTGTTGGTTTAATGCTTCTTTTTCAGATAAGCAAAGGTTTAATTTTACAGTTGTTGAGTTCAACAAATCGAGACATTCTTTGTTTTTTTGCTCTAAATCGGCAATTTTCTTTTTAGCGCCACAAGAGGATAAGGTAAGGGCAGCTAAGGAAACAATTAAAACTACTTTTTTCATGATAAATTTATTTGATGATGCAAAATTACAATTTATATAACGGAATAAAGGCCTATTTATTTAAAGTAATGTTAATTGTTACTCAAAAACTTTGCCGTTTTTAACAAAATAATAATAAACTATACTTTTTTTGCGGAAATAATTGGTTTGTTGAAGAGTGTCACGTTTTTTTAAATTTGAATTAATCAAACTATAAAAAGAAAAATGAGCGTGGATTATAGCCAAACAATGTTTGAATTTTCCTTTAATAATAAATTGAACCCCTGCCAAACCATCTAATGCCAATCGAGTGAAAATGATAGGGAAGAGTTGGTTAGACGGTAAGTTTTTTAATAACATCAATAATGAATTTCGAAAATTCAAATACGTCTTTTTGGGATTTCCTTCTTTTAATGTAGCACCTCCAACGTGATATACGGTGGAAAGAGGAGTATAATGTATTTTCATTCCTTTATTAAAGGCACGCCAACACAAATCGATTTCTTCTTGATGAGCAAAGAAGTCGTCATCAAAGCCTTTTAACTCGCGATACACTTCTTTTCTAATAAAAAAACAAGCCCCTGAAGCCCAGAATATAGTTTGTTCATCATTGTATTGTCCTAAGTCTTTTTCTAAGGAGTCAAATATTCGACCTCTGCAGTAAGGATATCCATATTGATCAATAAATCCTCCGGCAGCACCAGCATACTCAAATAAAGCTTTGTTTTTGTAATCAAGTATTTTGGGTTGTATAATGGCTATTTCAGGATGTGTTTCGAAAAGATTTTGAATGGGATTCAGCCAATTTTCAGTTACTTCAATATCAGAGTTGACTAAGGCGTAATAAGGTTCCTCTACTTGCTGTAGCGCGGTGTTATACCCTTTGGCAAAGCCATAATTTCCTTGATTTTGAATAATACTAATCGTAGGGAAATGACTTTTAATCACGTCTATAGAGTTGTCTGTTGAGGCATTGTCCGCAACATATATTTTTGCCTCTTTTGAATATTGTATAATGGAAGGTAAGAATTGTTCAAGCAATTGAGCTCCATTCCAATTCAATATGACTACAGCTATTTTCAAATTACAATTATTAAGAGGTTACATTAAAGGTAGATCTTGCAGAAAAACGTAGGTTTCTTTTTTAAAATCCATTTGGCAAAAGTAATGATTTAGTCCATTAGTTACCATTAGATATTGGGCTTTCAATGTTAGGTTATAACGCGCGATTTGATCAAATGTTTGTTGCGTAATAGTAACCTCTGGAGCTTTGCATTCAACTAATAAAAAAATTGATCCATCAGGTTGAAAAACAACAACATCATATCGTTTATTTAAATTGTTGACTTTGATTAATTTTTCAACATTAATATACGATTTGGGATAGCTTTTTTCCTGTAATAAAAATTGAACGACGTGTTGTCGTACCCATTCTTCTGGAGTGAGAATGATGAATTTTTTGCGAACTTCATCAAAGATTGCTACTTTATTTTCACTATTTTTGAACCGAAACGAATAAGGAATAAAATTTAGTTTTTGCATGGGCCAAAAATAACGAATTTGGTTTATTGTTTATAAAATACTTAAACAGTCGTAACGATTCTATTTCTGATACTATTAAATATTTGCTTTACAACCGTTTCAAAAAAAACAATTACACAATGGATGAAGTAGTAAAAATAATCAATGATATTAAGGCTGGGATGATAAAACCTATTTATTTTTTGATGGGTGAAGAGGCTTATTATATTGATAAACTTACTGAATATATTGAAAACAATATTTTGACAGAAGATGAAAGAGGTTTCAATCAAATGGTATTGTATGGTAGGGATACTTCAATTGATGAGATTGTTTCCAATGCGAAGCGTTATCCTATGATGGCAGATCGTCAGGTCATTATTGTTCGTGAAGCCCAGGATTTGGTACGAACCATTGATCAATTGGAAAGTTATGCTGAACATCCACAGCCTACGACAGTATTGGTAATGGCTTATAAATACAAGACGCTTGATAAACGCAAAAAATTAGTAAAGACTTTAACCAAAAACGGTCTTGTATTTGAAAGCAAAAAACTTTACGAAAATCAAGTAGGTGCTTGGATTCAAAGAGTTTTGAAAGGTAGAGGTTACGGAATTGACCACAAAGCTATGGCTATGTTAGTGGAGTTTTTGGGGAATGATTTGGGGAAAATTAGTAATGAATTGGATAAATTACAAATCATATTACCCAAAGGACATACAATCACTTCTAATGATATAGAACTCAATATCGGATTTAGTAAAGATTTCAACAATTTTGAATTGCGTAAAGCAATAGGCGAACGCAATCAATTACGAGCGTATAGAATCGCAGAAAATTTTGCGCAAAATCCAAAGGATAATCCCATCATTGTTACTACGGCGATGGTGTTTAGTTATTTCTCTCAATTATTACAATACCATGGGCTTAAGGATAAAAGCAGTGCAAATGTTTCCAAAGTACTATCCATTAATTCTTTTTTTGTGAAAGATTATGAGTTGGCGGCTAAAAATTTTCCAATGAAAAAAGTAAGTGCTATAGTGGCTACCCTAAGAGATATTGATGTTAAAAGTAAAGGGGTAGGAGCAAATGCACTTCCAATAAGTGATTTATTAAAAGAAATGTTATTTAAAATTTTCAATTAATTCGTATGACTTGTTTATTTGGAATTAAGTTAAAACAACTTTAATCTTATTAATTTATTTCCGATATTTGACACCCGCAAATTAAAATTACAAAGTATTATGGGAATGAATAAAAACACTGTTTTAGGTTGGGCAACACTGATTATGATAATCATGGGATTGATTCTTATTGGAATGGGAGTTTTTAAATACGATGATGTAGCTGGATGGGGATTTGGTGCAGTAGGGGTTGGCTTTTTGGCTAATGCTTGGGTGTTTAGTTCTCTTAAAGGGAGAGTATAGAAAATTCCAAATTCAAAAAAACATAATTCAACACACAATTTTCAAGATTGATTATCAAGTCCTGCTTCGGACTATTATTTAGTTGAGAATTTTCAGCTACTTATTCTTCTTTTTCTTTATTTAAGTACACGACATTAAATTGGATTTTAATCAATCCTTTTTATCTCAAATATGTCTCGAAATAGACAATCCTTAATGATGGTATTTCTGGGGAGTTTTTTATTGAAGCTCCAATATTATTTTTTTAAATAAATTATACTTAACACAATTTATTTAATAATAATCTAACTTTCGTCGATACTTATTCCAATAATTTAGTATGAAATTTTAGCTACTATCTATATTAAAATGCATTTGAACGAGTTTATAGTTAAAAAGCAAAGTGTTTAAAAATAAATTGTGAAATTTGAACTACATTAAATGCTAATAATGATGGGAAAAGTACTAAACATTCTATTTGTTGAAGACGATACAATAGAAACTATCAAATTTAAAAGAGTATTAAAGACCTTAGAGTTAAACCATAATATCATTGAGGCAATCAATGGGGAACAAGCTTTGGAATTGTTAAGTACTTCTTCCTTAATCCCCGATTTAATTATTATGGATTTGAACATGCCTAAACTAAGTGGGATTGAATTTTTAAATATTTTAAAGAAAAATCTTGTTTTTAAATATATCCCCTGCGTTATTCTTACCACTTCAGGTAATTACAAAGACATCAAAGAATGTTATGAAATAGGTATTGCAGGATATATTATTAAGCCATTAAAATACGATGATTATGTAGAACGTATTGAACGCTTATTAAAATATTGGAGTACTAACGAATTAATTTCTCAAATTTAATATGTACGGTATAGTTAATAATGCCATTCAAGATTTGGTAATTACCAATTTTGGAGAGGATAAGTGGAATGCCATTTTGAAACGAAGTGGATTAGAAGAAACCTATTTTATAAGTAATGAAGCTTATGATGATGCTATTACTTTTCAACTTGCCGTTGCAGTTTCGGAAGAAATGAATTTGCCTATTAGTGAAGTATTGACTGTTTTTGGAGAATGGTGGGTGATCAAAACCACTAAAGAAAAATACGGTGCATTGATGCAATCTGGTGGAACTAACTTAAAAGAATTTTTGATTAATCTTCCTACGTTTCACAACCGAGTAATGCTTATTTATCCCAAATTAACCCCTCCTGAATTTAAGGTAACGGATTTGGATTCTAATAGTTTGCATTTGCATTATATATTCAAAAGAGAGGGATTGCAGGAATTTGTTAGAGGTTTGATTCAAGGACTTGGAAATGTTTATCAAACTGTGGTGGCAATTGAATTATTAAAATCAAGAAACGATGGTGATTCCCATGAAATATTTAAAATAAGCTGGTAGTTAATGAAAAAAATACAGCTCAATTTTGATGATATAAGTTTTAATCGATTATTTCCTTTTTATATTATCCTGGATCAGGATTTGAATATTAGCGGAATAGGGCAGAGTTTGTCCAAGATTTTACCTAATCTAAAACAAAATACCGCTTTCACGGAATCTTTTACTATTGTTCGACCTTATTTTGAATCCCTTACTAAAGAGAATTTCAATGAGGTCTTTAATCAATTGGTTGTGATTGATTCGAAAGAGGATCACTCGATATCCTTGCGAGGTCAATTCGAATTGCAAGACAATTATTATTTTTTTGTAGGTTCTCCTTGGTTTTCCTCAATGGATGAAGTAGTGCAACGGAATTTGACAATAAGTGATTTTGCCAATCACGATCCAGTATTGGATTTGTTACACGTATTGAATTATCAAGCTACCACTAATATCGAGTTAAAAGAATTGTTGAGTACCGTTAACAATCAACGAATCAAACACAAAAAAGATAAAGAAGAACTCGACCGTCTTTCACTTGTGGCGAGTGCGAATAAAAATGGAGTGGTATTAACGGATCCAATTGGTAAAATCTTTTGGTGCAATGAAGCTTATTTAAAATTAACGGGCTACACCTTTGACGAAGTTATAGGTTTAACCCCTATTCAAATTGGTCAATGTGAAGAATCCAGTATAGAAGAGCTTCAAAATATTAGAACTGCCTTTTACAGCAGTGATAATTTTCTAGTAGAAATCATTCACAATACTAAATCAGGAAAACCCTTTTGGTCGCGAATTAAAGGGCAATGTTTATTTGATGAAAAGGGAGAAGTCAATCAATATTTTGCCATTATTGAAGACTTTACTCTTGAAAAGGAAAAAGAAGATCAGTTGCGATTATTGTCCTCATTAGCGGAACATAATTCCAATGCAGTTATCATTTCCAATAGCGATGGAATCATGGAATGGGTCAATTGCAAAGTGATTGAAATGAGTGGCTATTCCAAAGAAGAACTTATTGGTAAACGACCCGTGGAAATGTTTGCAGGTCCTGATACTAATTTAGATGCTATAGAATATATAAGAGAAAATGCTAAAAAAGGTATTCCATTTAAAACTGAAATTTATAATTATACTAAAAGTAAAAAAGGCTTTTGGAAAAGAGTGCAAGGACATCCCTTCAAAGATAAAGATGGAAAAATAATAAAGATGTTTATCGTTGAAGAAGATATTACCCAAGAAAAAGAGAATGAAGAACAATTGCATTTACTTTCATCTATAGTTCGAGAAAACATCAATGGTGTTTTGATTATGGACAAAGATTGGAACATCGAATGGGTAAATACTAGCTTTGAAAACATGACAGGTTATTCAAGGGATGAATTAATTGGGTACCCCCCTTTCAAAATATTTAATGGTGTAGAAACGGATTTGAAAACGGTTGAATATATCCGCAATAGGAGAGTGAATGGTTTGTCCTTTGATTGTGAATTGTTATCGTATAAAAAAAATGGAGAATCTTTTTGGAAACAAATTTATGGTCAACCTTTATTAGATAACAATGGAAATGTAATAAAATATTTCACCATAGAAAAAGATGTTACCGAAGATAAATTAAGAGAACAACAGTTGAAATTACTTTCAAGCATTGCAAGAGAAGCCCAAAATGCAATTGTTATTACCAATAAAAAAGGGAATATTGAATGGGTTAACAGCAGTTATGAGGTAATGACAGGATATTCTATAAATGAATTAGTTGGAAAAATCCCTGGTATATTATTGCAGGGAGAAGAAACGAATAAGGAAAGTTTAAATTATATCAATCGTCAATTGGAAAATGATTTGCCTTTCACCTGTGAACTTTTATTTTACAGAAAAGGAAATGATAAATTTTGGGTAAGAATACACGCCCAACCTATTTTTGATAAAAACAATAAGGTTACTAAGTACTTTTCCATTGAAGAAGACATTACTCATACGAAGTTGATGGATCAACAATTGATTGAGTCCGAGGAACGAATGGCTTCCTTAATTGTCAATTTGCATTCTGGAATTTTATTAGAGGATGAAAACAGAAAAATCTTATTAGCCAATAAAAAATTCTGTCAAGT
>CANCJZ010000058.1 GCA_947378465.1 Flavobacteriaceae bacterium | reverse complement strand
ACGTTAATACGTCATTAAAATAGATAATTAAAAAACACCTTTGAGTTCCTATCATTTACTCAGAGGTGTTTTTTAATTATGAATTATTAATTATGAATTGTAGCTAGGGAGATTAGGATTAATTAAAATACAAAAACCTCATTTATTACTACAACCTAATCACCAATGATTACAAGCAACGCCCTATTGCCTTCTGCCTTTTGCGTTTTCCCTATTGCCTATTGTCCATTGCCTATTGCCTATTACCTTCTGCCTATTACCCAATGCCTTTTGCCTAATGCCTAAAGCCTTTTGCTTAATGCCTTTTGCTTAATTGCCTATTGCCTAATGCCTATTGCCTAAAGCAACAAAAAAAGCTGCCTTCACTAAAAAAAGACAGCTTTCCGTATTAATAAAACAAAATTAAACAAAACCTCATCACCAAGGATTTCCGCAACGGCCTAATGCCTATTGCCTAAAAAAAACTAAACCAACTCTTCTTGATGACTAAAGTTGGATACTAAGTCTTTTTGAATTTCAAAAGGAACGGGTTCATATCGATCAAATGCAATTGTAAATCGAGCTCTACCTTGAGTTAATGAACGCAAGTCGTTTCCAAATCCGTGCATTTCAGCATAAGGAATATGGGCTTTGATGATGGTAAAATGACCTTCGGCATCCATACCTTCAACAACTGCTCTGTGGGTTTGTATATTACTCATAATTCCACCTGTTAATTCTTCGGGAACGTGAATTTCAATATGATAATAAGGCTCTAACAACAATGGATCGGCATTGCGGAAGTTTTCTTTAAAGGCCATCATACCCGCTAGTTTAAAAGCTAAATCATTGCTATCAACAGCGTGCATTTTACCATCAAAAAGAATGACTCTCACATCTCTCACATAAGAACCTGTTAGTGGTCCTTCTTGCATTTTTTCCATAATTCCTTTCAGGATGGAAGGATGGAAACGAGTATCAATAGCACCACCCACAATGCAATTGTAATACACTAATTTTCCGCCCCAAGGCAAGTCGTATTCTTCTTTACCTCTAATATTATAACCAATAGGTTCGTCCATTCCTTCGTGCCAAGGTTCAATTTTCATAGATACTTCGGCAAATTGACCCGCACCACCTGATTGTTTTTTATGTCTGTAAATAGTTTCCGCACCTTTGCGAATCGTTTCTCTGTAAGGAATTTTAGGTGTTTTAAACTCTACCGATAGTTTGTAAGCGTTTTCTAATTTCCATTTAATAACGGCCAAATGCAATTCGCCATGACAATGCAATAAAGTTTGTTTGAGTTCCGCAGATACTTCCACTTTAATAGTAGGATCTTCTTCTACTAATTGATGCAAAGCGATAGAAAGTTTTTCTTCTTCCCCTTTTTTAGTTCCCTCCACAGCAATAGTTAAGGTAGGATTAGGGAATTGAATAGGAACAATCTCTATTTGTTTTCCTTTTTCGTGTAAGGTATTATTGATGTGCGTATCTTTTAATTTTAAAGTAGCTCCAATATCTCCAGCCACTAATTCATTTACGGCAGTACGTTTGCAACCTTCCACTTCATACAATTGGTTGATACGTTCCACTTGACCTGTATTTTCATTGGTCAACTCATCCCCTACTTTAATTTTTCCTGACAACACTTTAAAGAAACTCAAATCCCCAACGTGAGGTTCAGATAAGATTTTGTAAACAAAAATAGCAGTTGTGCCTTCTTCATCACAAGCAATTTCTTTACCTTCTTTGGTTCTTTGTTTTGGCATTTCATAAGCAGAAGGACATACATTATCGATAAAGCTCATAATTCGGCCACAACCCATATTTTTCTTAGCAGAAACACAGAATACAGGGAAGATTTCGTGTTTGATTAAGGAATGATGCAAACCTAATTTCATTTCATCCTCATCCAATTCGCCTTTGTCAAAATAACGTTCCATTAAGGTTTCATCATTTCCAGCAATGGTTTCTATGAGTTCTTGATGCAATTGATTGGCTTTTTCTTTTTCGTTTTCAGGGATTGGTAATTTCTCCGGTTTGCCACCCGTTGGAGGATATTGGTACATAACCATATTAAGTACATCAATAATAGCGTCCAATTGCTCTCCTTGGTTTACGGGATATTGAACCACCACTACATTATTCCCAAAATGGGCTTTAGCTTCTTTAACGGTTTTGTCAAAATCGGATTTTTCATTATCCAAATGATTCACCGCCAATAGCATTGGCAATTTATATTCATCAGTATACGTCCAAATAATATCAGTACCTACTTCCACTCCCATTGCGGCATTCAATAACATTAAGCCACAATCCGCAACACGCATCGCTCCGATGATTTCGCCAGCGAAGTCGTCGTAACCAGGAGTGTCCAATAAGTTTATTTTGTAATCTTTCCATTTGGTATTTACCAATTTGGAGAAAAAGGTTTTCCCTTTTTCGTGTTCTATATCTGTATAATCTGAAACGGTATTTTTATCTATAGTAGTACCTCTTCTGGAGATTAAACCAGATTCAAAAAGCATAGATTCCACTAAAGTAGTCTTACCGCTACCCGTATGTCCAACTAAAACGACATTTTTAACGTGTTTACTATCAAAATTTGCCATGACCATTCATTTTAATGTTTGCAATGTCAAATTTCGGAAATAACAACGACGGTCTAAATGATATAAATCATAAAATAAGAAGAAAATGATGATTAATATAACATCTGAATTTCCTTAATACCATAGGTTTGCACGGAATCGTCTTCAAGAATCACTTGGAGTTTACCCTCACTCGTTACCCCTTGAATAATTCCCATAAAGCGATTTTGCTGAGCATCTTCAAAAGGGATTGGAATATTAATTTTAAAAAGATAGTTGTGGAATTGGTTCCAAAGTAACTCCGATTGATTACTGAGAATTAAGGCACAATTCTTTTTAATTTGAAAAACAACTTTCTCTAACACTTGATCCAGTTCATAATTCCGGTTCATTACAACTGCCATAGAAGAGGCTTTGGGCAAATTCTCGAAGGATTGTTGATTTACATTTAAGCCAATTCCTACAATAGACTGAATTTTGGTGTCAGATTTAAAACTATTCTCGATTAGAATTCCTGCCACCTTTTTTTGGTCTGACATAATGTCGTTCGGCCATTTGATGGCTAATTTTGGAAGATTGTATTCTTCTAATACAGCAATCACGCCTAAAGCTACCGCTACATTCAAATGAAAGATATCATAACTTGAGGAAAGTACTTCTCCTACCAGAGTACTCATAATAAGATTTTTACCTTTTTCAGTTTCCCAAACAGCGCCCATTTGTCCGCGTCCTTTGGTTTGATTTTCGGCTACGACAGTTGTAAAATTTTCAACGGATTGCTTCCTAACTAAATCCTTTAAAAAATCATTCGTAGAATCTATGGCACTGAGTTTGATTATCCCCATACGGTTTTTTTTATGCAACTATGCTTTAAACTTGTGTTAAGCATCAAAAATAATCACAAAAATTGATACATTTGCAAATTATATAAAAATTTAAATGACAAAAAAAATAGCTAGTACCGATGAATTGTTAGCAAACATCATCAAAGGGATAGAAGAAGTAAAAGGGAATGACATTGACATTCTAGACTTAAGAGATATTGATACCGCAGTTTGTGATTACTTTGTTATCTGCAATGGTAGTTCAAACACCCAAGTAAACGCAATTGTAAATTCTGTTCAGAAAATTGTTTCCAAAGAACTTAAAGACAAACCATGGCACACTGAAGGCACGGACAATGCCGAATGGGTGTTGATGGATTATGTGAGTATTGTAGTTCACGTTTTTCAAAAACAAATTCGCGAATATTACAATATTGAAGGACTTTGGGGAGATGCCAAAATCACAACAATTGAAAACAAATATTAAAAGACAAAACAATGTCAAACGAAAAAAAATCAAATAATTTTAAAATTAATCCTTGGTGGATCTACGGGACGCTAATTGTTATTTTCTTAGCGTTAAGCTTTTTTAATGGTGATGGCTTTAAAGATCCTGCAGTTATTTCCTTATCAAAATTTGACGAGTTATTAAACAAAGGGGAAATTGAAAAGGTAATCGTTTATAATAAAAATCAAGCAGAAGCTTATTTAACAAAAGATGCATTGAAAGAAAAAGCCAATAAAAAAGTGGCTAAAGATGTATTTGGAAAAGTAAACGCAGGACCTCATTATACTTTTGAAATTGGTAATGAGCAAAATTTTGAAAACAAATTAATTAAAAGCAAAAGCGAAAACAAAATTAAAGACTACGACTTTAAAGTGAAAGGCGATTGGTCTGAATTGTTGGTAAGTTTGCTTCCATTTATCCTTATTATAGGAGTTTGGTTGTTTATTATGAGAAGAATGTCAGGTGGCGCTGGTGGCGGTGGCGGAGGTCAAATCTTCAACATCGGAAAATCAAAAGCGAAATTATTTGACGAAAAGAATGACACTAAAACTACATTCAAAGATGTAGCAGGATTAGAAGGAGCCAAAGAAGAAATCCAAGAGATTGTTGAGTTCCTTAAAAACCCAGATAAATATACTACCCTTGGAGGTAAAATCCCTAAAGGAGCCTTATTAGTAGGGCCTCCTGGAACCGGGAAAACCTTATTAGCGAAAGCCGTAGCCGGTGAAGCTAAAGTTCCTTTCTTTTCTCTTTCGGGATCTGATTTCGTTGAGATGTTTGTAGGAGTTGGAGCCTCAAGAGTAAGAGATTTGTTCAAACAAGCGAAAGACAAATCGCCAGCAATTATCTTTATTGATGAGATTGATGCCGTAGGTCGTGCCCGTGGAAAGAACAACTTTTCAGGATCAAACGATGAGCGTGAAAACACTTTGAACCAATTACTAACAGAAATGGATGGTTTTGGAACTAATACACACGTAATTGTATTGGCGGCTACTAACAGAGCTGATGTTTTGGACAAAGCATTGATGCGTGCAGGTCGTTTTGACCGTCAAATCTATGTGGACCTTCCGGATATTAGAGAGCGTAAAGAAATTTTTGAAGTGCACCTAGCACCTCTTAAAAAAGTAGAAGGTTTGGATATTGACTTCTTAGCCAAACAAACTCCTGGATTCTCAGGAGCAGATATCGCGAACGTTTGTAATGAAGCAGCTCTTATTGCTGCACGTCATAACAAAACTGCGGTAGACAAACAAGATTTCCTTGATGCGGTAGACCGTATTGTTGGAGGTTTAGAAAAGAAAAACAAAATCGTTACCCCTTCAGAGAAAAAAGCAATTGCAATTCACGAAGCTGGTCACGCAACGGTTAGTTGGATGTTAGAACACGCAGCACCTTTAGTAAAAGTTACTATCGTTCCTAGAGGACAAAGTTTGGGAGCAGCATGGTACTTACCAGAAGAGCGTTTAATTGTTCGTCCTGATCAAATGCTAGATGAAATGTGTGCTACTATGGGAGGAAGAGCAGCTGAAAAAGTAATTTTTGATACTATTTCAACTGGAGCTTTAAGCGATTTAGAGAAAGTAACCAAACAAGCGAGAGCTATGGTTACTGTATATGGATTGAATGAGAAATTAGGAAACGTTACTTATTATGATTCGTCAGGTCAAAGTGAATACAATTTCTCAAAACCGTATTCAGAAGAAACTGCACAAATCATTGATCAAGAGATTTCTGCTTTAATTGAAAGCCAATATCTTAGAGCAATTGCCATATTAGAAGAAAACAAAGACAAGCTAAATAAATTAGCAGATATCTTAATTGAGAAAGAAGTTATTTTCAAAGATGATTTAGAAAATATTTTTGGGAAAAGACCTTTTGATAAAGAAGAAGCAGAAGGAGAATTTTCAGAATAAGTACTTTTTTTTCTAAAAAACCTAAAAATCTTAATTCAAAAACATTTTTGAATTAAGATTTTTTTATCTTTGAATGATTTCAAAAAAGAAGTAATCTTTTTTAAAAAATTAATATGAGTCTATTCCGAAAAATATTTGGTGCTGGCAATGAAGAGTCAGAGAATGAAAACCAAAGCGAATATAACAATCCAAAACCATCCTCTTTAGCAGTAGATGAACTTTTTACCTTCAATTTTAAAAAGAATGGTGGTAAGTTTTTATACTGTGAAAACCTGAACGAAGTACGCGAACAATTCGAAAACATATTAGAAGAAAACGATTGGTTTGAATGTGAATCCTTGTGTTTTGAACCTAAATTATTTAATTTATTGGATGAGAACAAACTTACATATACTAATGTAAGCAGTCCTAAATTCTTTTTAGCAAGTTGTGAAAATTTGATTTCTGAAGATGGATCCGTATTATTTTCCTCCAATCAAATCAAACATTACAAACCTTTTGAGTTGCCTGACAACATTGTTATACTTGCAACTACAAGTCAGATATTAGAATCCAAAAGCGATGGATTGAGAGTCATTAAGAAAAAATATGACCGTGAATATCCTACTAATATTACGACCATTAAATATTTTGAAAAAGTACAAGATGAAGATTTCCTAACTTATGGAAGCTGTGCTAAAAATCTTTATTTGCTACTTTTAGAAGATTTATAAAATGAATGAAACCCTAACGAGATTCCTGTCAGGTGTCGTCTATGTAGCATTGTTGATTTTTGCTACATCCTATTCTGAATATAGTTTCTTCTCGCTATTTGGTGCGTTTATGTTGATTGCCATTTATGAGTTTGGTCAATTAATGCAGCTTAATAAGATAGCTTCTATATTAATTGGCGGGGCTTGTTACTTTTCAATGGTTTATTTTAGAACTCCTAAAATAAATCAATCTCTTTCTGAAATTATTAAACCAATCACAGACCAAAATTCGGACTTAAAGTTTTTGGGAAGAATAGAACTTTACATCCTATTGATTGCTATTTTTACCTCAATCAAAGCTTTATTTTTACTATTCAACACCCACAAGAATACATTAGGAACCGGGAGTAAATACTTGTATTTATTGGGTTACATCATCCTACCTTTTATCATCATCACCCAAATCCCTTATGGAATCAAGGGATATAATCCCAAAATCGTCATTAGTATCTTTATATTGATATGGACGAACGACACTTTCGCTTATATTGTAGGAAAGTCAATAGGAAAACACAAATTATTGGAAACTATTTCACCTAAAAAAACCATTGAAGGATTTATAGGAGGAGTAGTTTTTTCGGTTGTAGCAGGATATTTAATTTCGCGATTTTATTTTGATCCGAATCCAAAACACATAGAGCGTTCCATTTTTATTTGGACCATAAGCGCTTTAATCATTAGTATTTTCAGTACACTTGGGGATTTAATCGAATCCAAATTCAAACGTATGGCAGGCGTAAAAGACAGCGGAAAAATAATGCCCGGCCACGGAGGTATACTAGATCGATTAGATAGTATTATATTTGTAGCTCCATTTGTATTTTTATTTTATCAAATTTTATATTATGTTTCATAAAGAAGGCGCAAAAATCATTCTTATTTCTACTACAACATTTGTGGTACTATTGTTAAGTACTTCAATGTTTATAACCAATGAATGGATATTAAAATCAGTACAATTAACCTTATTGTTTTTGTTGGTTATGATCTTGCAATTTTTCAGAAATCCTAAAAGAGAAGTGGCTCTTAACGACGATCATATTATCGCTCCTGTAGATGGAAAAGTTGTAGTTATTGAAGAAGTTTTTGAAAGCGAATATTTCAAAGACCAACGCCTACAGGTATCAATCTTTATGTCGCCTATAAATGTTCACGTTACGCGTTATGCAGCTAGCGGAATCATCAAATTCAGCAAATACCATCCAGGAAAATATTTAGTCGCTTGGCATCCAAAAGCAAGTACTGAAAACGAAAGAACCACTGTAGTGATTGACACTCCTAAATTTGGTGAAATATTGTACCGTCAAATTGCTGGTGCTTTAGCAAAACGTATTGTTAACTATGCCGAGCCAGGAATGAAAGTAGTTCAAGGAACGGATGCTGGATTTATCAAATTTGGTTCACGCGTTGATTTATATTTCCCTATTGGAACTAAAATCAATGTGAAATTAAATGACAAAGCAGTTGGAGGAAAAACCATTATTGCTACAAAATAAACAATGCAAGACAAAGATTTAGATACACGTTTTGAAGAAGCTGTTGCCATAGCAAATACTATGACACAAGCTTCCTTGCCTCAAGATTTACAATTGAGACTCTATGCGTTGTACAAACAATCGACTATGGGGACTATAGACATTAGAGTTTCTCCAACTTACGACTTACGGAATGCCTTTAAAATGAATGCTTGGATGCAAATTAGCCATTTGAGTATTGAAGAAGCTAAAGAATTGTATATAGAAAACATCTTAGAATTGGCTAATAAAAAATAAGTTATGAAAATTTCAAGAATCTTATTACTCCTTTGCTTACTCTCTTTGGTAAGTTGCCATAAAAAGAAATTAGAAGAAGTGGTTGAAGTGCCCCTTCCAAGTAAAGAAGAAAAAATGACTATTGGCGATCCGGAAGATGTGAAAGCCGTTGGTGTATTTGAATTGGTAAAACTTCCTTACAAATACGACGCATTAGCTCCTGAAATTGACCCAATGACCTTAGAAATGCATTACTCAAAGCATTATCTTACCTATACGAACAATTTAAACAAAGCAATTGCTGGCACAGAACAAGAGCAAGCCAGCATTGAGGACATTTTAAAAAAATTAGATTTAAACAATACCGAGCTTCGGAATAATGCCGGTGGTTACTACAACCACAGCTTGTATTGGGAAATCATGGCTCCTAAATCAGGAGGAAAACCTACCGATACTTTAGCAACTACAATTGATCGAGACTTCGGTTCATTTGAAGCATTCAAAAAATCATTTTCAGATGCCGCAGAACAACAGTTTGGATCAGGATGGGCCTGGTTAGTAGTAGATCGTTCAGGCAAACTACAAGTCACAAGCACTCCCAATCAAGACAATCCATTAATGCCAAAACAATTAATTCAAGGAACTCCTATCCTTGCCCTTGATGTATGGGAACACGCTTATTACTTAAACTATCAGTACAAACGCAAAAAGTATATTGAAGCGTTTTTCAATTTAATCAATTGGAAAAAGGTAGCCGAAAAGTACGAAGAAGCAATCAAAAAAGAATAACCCAACCTCTTCACATTTTAAATAAAAAAAGGAAACCTAACTACAGTTACTCCTTTTACTCGCTCTATTCTTTATTTTGACAATTGATTAGTACATTTGCAAAAAACAAATTCATGTCAAATATATATTTAGGGTATCATTTTACCATTGAACCAAAAGAACTAGGCTCAGAAATTCTTATAGCCGAATTAGGAGAAAAAGCCTTTGAAAGTTTTATCGAAACCGAAACAGGTATCGTTGCCTATATCCAGAAAGACCTTTGCACAGCTGACGTACTTGAAGACATCTATATCTTAGAATCTCCAGAATTCACTATATCCTATAGCGTAGAAGAAATCGATCAGGTAAACTGGAATGAGGAGTGGGAAAAAAACTTTGACCCTATTGATGTGGATGGTAAATGTCACGTTAGAGCTCCTTTCCATCCAAAAACAGAAGCTGAATATGATATCGTGATAGAGCCTAAGATGAGTTTTGGAACAGGACATCACGAAACAACTCACATGATGATCCAACATTTATTAGAAACAGAGGTTACCAACTTAAAGACTTTAGACATGGGTTGTGGAACCGCTATTTTGGCTATTTTGGCTGAAATGAAAGGCGCCCACCCTATCGATGCCATAGACATTGACAATTGGTGTTATCTGAACTCCATTGAGAATGTAGAGCGCAACAACTGTTCAGCGATTACCGTTTATGAAGGCGAAGCTGCATTATTAAAAGGTAAGTCTTACGATTTGATTATTGCAAACATCAATCGCAACATACTTTTGAACGATATGCAAGCCTATGTAGATTGTTTAAACAAAGGCGGTATCCTTTTGTTAAGCGGGTTCTACAATGAAGACATTCCTTTTATCGATGCCAGTTGCACTGAAAAAGGTCTTACTTATGTTAAAAAGTTTGAAAGAAACAATTGGGTTTCCCTGAAATATGTAAATTAGCAACACTAAATTACTTGTTATGAAAGCGAGCACTATTGAAAAGGTTCAAGAAGAAACACTGGTTGAGGAGCAAATTGGAAATAATAACCAAATTGTACTCTATAATGATGATGTAAACACCTTTGACCATGTCATTGACACATTGATAAGCGTGTGCGATCATACTGATGAACAAGCAGAGCAATGCGCTATACTTGTACATTACAAAGGCAAATGCACCGTTAAAACAGGACCATTGGAGGAATTAATCCGTCAATGTTCCGCCTTATTAGAAGCAGGATTAAGTGCTGAATTAGTTTAAAAAACAATCAATAGGTAAAAACCTATAATATGGAACAGTACGGTAAGATATTACTCATTGCCATGCCTTTTTTTCTATTACTTATCATAATTGAAAAAACCTATGGCTACTTCAAAGGAGAAGATCACGCTCCCTTGATGGACAGTATCGCAAGCATTACCTCAGGTATGACAAACTCCGTAAAAGACATTTTAGGTTTAAGCATCGTAATAATATCCTATAAATGGCTAGAGTCACATCTGGCCATTTATCATATAAAAGATACGCTACTTATCTATATAGTCTCCTTTTTTGTAATCGACTTTTATGGATATTGGACACATCGCTGGGCACACCAAATCAATATCTTTTGGAACAAACACGCCATACACCATAGCAGTGAAGAATTCAACTTGTCCTGCGCATTGCGACAACCCATCTCAAACTTCTTTAATCTGTTTTCTTTTTTACTCCTGCCCGCAGCCTTATTAGGAGTTCCCGCAGAAGTCATTGCCATAGTATTACCAATACATTTGTTTCTACAATTTTGGTATCATACCCGTTACATCAACAAACTCGGATGGTTGGAATACATATTAGTTACTCCTTCCCATCACCGCGTGCATCACGCCATCAATCCGGAGTATATTGATAAGAATCATTCACAAATATTCATCTTTTGGGACAAACTCTTTGGAACCTTTCAAGAAGAATTGCAAACAGTTCCACCCGTATTTGGAATCACACGCCCAGCAGCAACTTGGAATCCTATCAAAATCAACTTTCAACATTTAGGCATATTGATCAGCGATGCCTATCACGCAGAACGTTGGAAAGACAAACTAACCATTTGGTTCAAACCCACCGGTTGGCGTCCAGAAAACTTTGAAGAAAAGTATCCCGTTGCAAAGATTGACAATGTGTATTCATTTCATAAATACCAAACCAGTAATTCAAAAAAATTAATATATTGGTCCTTAATCCAAATGTTGACTACCTTATTATTAATAAGTTTTATGTTTGGTAACATCGCAAAAATAGGAATGCCAAACATCTATTGGTACGGATTATTCATTTTCATCAGCATCTACAGTTATACCGAATTAATGGACACCAATTCCAACTCCATCCTATGGGAAATCATTCGATTTGGAATAGGCATAACAGTATTCATAATGCTTCAGGATTGGTTTGGAATGAAATCCATACACCCACTCTTGAACTATATACTCATCGCCTATTTGTGTATATCGCTAGCAATGACTTTCTATTTTGTGAAAATTGAATTCAGAAAGCAACCCCATTAAACATACACTATGCAAGAGATACCATACAAAAGAGGCTTTATAATAATCAGTAGTTTATACCTACTGCTTTTACTTTTAGACAAAGAACAATGGGCGTGGTATGGCAAACCTTTTTTACTTCCTTTTCTATTATTAATGACCTTAAAAGCTCCTGCTTTTAAAACAAAAAAGTGGTTACTATTAGCCCTCTTATTTTCGTGGATAGGCGACATCGTACTAATGTTTGCCCACAAAAACGAACTATTTTTCATCCTAGGATTAGTATCCTTCCTTATCGCACACCTACTTTTTATCGTTTTATTTACCAAACAAGAAGCAACAGTTTATCATACCCAAAAGAATTACTATTGGCTCTTTTACGGAATCATACTACTTTATTTATTTGGATTACTATCCATCCTACTCCCAAAACTAGGCGATTTAAAAATCCCCGTAGGCATTTACGCCATGACCATCAGTCTGATGTTTATCGAAGCCCTAAAAGGCTACTTCAATTGGAATAACCCAAGAAAAACCCAAGTAGTAATTGGCGCTGCCTTATTTGTTTTGTCCGATAGCATCCTAGCCATAAACAAATTCCACACTCCCCTTCCCCTTGCGACCTTATGGATAATGAGCACCTATTTAATGGCGCAATATTTTATCTGTACAGGAATTATACAAAAGCCAGAAAAAAGAAACTAGAAACTAGAAGAAAGAAGAAAGAGCATAGAATATAGACGTTTGGAGGAAAGATATTGCGTTTAGAAGAGAGAGAAAATAGAATATAGAGAATAGATGAAAGAGGAAAGAAGATAGAAGAAAGAAACATGCACGACATATTTTAAGTTTCTAAATCACGATAAATATTCACGTCTCGAACCCTCGCAGGGTTTAAACCCTGCGAGGGTTGGAAAAAAAAACAATCAGAAATCAGTCAACACTAATCACGGAAGTTCAAAATAGAGGAAAACAATAAGAAAACTGGAAAAGCTCTACTCCAATAATAAATCATGATGATCAAGAACGTAACCCCAATTATGATTCAATAGGGATGGGTTTTAACCCATCCACATAATGATAAACAAAATCATCAACCTGAGCTAAGAATCCTTAGGCCTACCTATTTTAAGCATCAAAATCACCTTAAATATTCACCTCTCGAACCCTCGCAGGGTTTAAACCCTGCGAGGGTTGGGAAAAAAAAACAATCAGAAATCAGTCAACACTAATCAAAGAAGTACACTACCCTATAATAATTTAAAATTATCAACACCGTTACCTCAATTTTTTTTCAATAAGGATGAATATTAACCCATAATCATTGAATTGATATTGCAAATAGACAACATTCCACATCTAAAAAGTAACCTCCTCAACATTATACATTATACAAAAATCACGTCAATCAATATCCGCAAAGTAACCATATCGACAATCTACAATATACAAAATACAATATACAAACTACCCGCAAAGATAAGAAGTGCGTGCCCCTTCGGGTCGGGCTTTCCGCTTCAATCTTTTGTTTTTTTAAAGAAAAAAAACAAAAGGATTTCCGCTGCAATCCCTCACGCGGAATCCCATTTCATAAGATTATTTATTCAAAATAGAAAATCCTTCAATTAAGAAATACTATTAGCAATCTTCAAAAGATTGTACACAGAAAGCTAAAAGAAATAAGATTACACAACAATTAAATCCTGTAGGAAAGGCATATTGGTAGCACAACACAAAGTAATCCCATAGTAACCACATAGTAACCCCGCCGCTTTCATTTCGACCGAAGGGAGAAACCTTCAGGTTCAGCGGAGCTAAATCACATTTCATAATTGATAATTGATAATGTATAATTGATAATTAGGTAGGGATGTAAATAAATCTAACTTACAATCAATAACCCCAAAGTAACCCCACAGTAACCCCACAGTAACCCCACAGTAACCATCCCGTAACCCCACAGCTTGTCATTTCGACCGAAGGGAAAAATCACATAAAGTAGCTAACATAAAGTAACCACAACGTTTCCTCCCAGTAACCCCACAGTAACCCCAATCTTTCATTTCGACCGAAGGGAGAAACCTTCAGGTTCATAGGTAACTATTAAACTCTAATTGCTCCATTGGCAAACAAACATTTACTCCATTTTACGCTACAGTAAATAAAAGTGGAAATCCTACTCTAATCAAAAAACTTAAAAAATATTATATCAAGGAGTTAAGTCCATTTTTGAAGATTCTAAAATATATATTGAACGGGGTAAAACTATTTTATAAGACTCCAAAACTATTTTAAAAGACTCCAAAACTATTCTTGAAGGGGGAAAAACAGTTTTTGAATGGGGAAAAATTATAAATGGAGGTTC
>CANCJZ010000057.1 GCA_947378465.1 Flavobacteriaceae bacterium | reverse complement strand
GGGAGCAAATAGGTTTTTGTCGTGTGATTACAGATTATGTAGTGTTTGCCTATGTGATGGATGTTTTTATTGACGAGGCGCATAGAAGCAAGGGACATTCTTCGATATTGATTGATGCCATGATGAAAGAACCGCAATTGCAAGAAGTGAAGATATGGCGTTTGGCGACTTCAGATGCGCATTTTTTATATAAAAAATTTGGGTTTACTGCTTTAGCACACCCAGAAAAGATGATGGAAAAAGTAATTAAATAGCTTATGGATATCCAGCAGTATTATGAATTTTGTCTTTCTAAAAAAGGAGTAACCGAGCACTTCCCTTTTGATGAAGATACCCTCGTGTTTAAGGTAGGCGGAAAGATGTTTGCCTTGAGTTCCTTAAAGGAATGGGAAAAAGGCACGCCTTCCTTGAATTTGAAATGTGATCCTGAATGGGGAGCAGAGCTTAGAGCTGAATACGAGTCGATTCAACCGGGCTATCACATGAGTAAAGTGCATTGGAATACGATTGCTTTTAACGGGGATGTCTCGGATAAAATGATGTGCAAATTAATAACCCATTCTTACGAATTGGTTTTCAAAAGTTTGACCAAAAAAATTCAGAACGAAATTCTAGAATTAGAAAATTAGGCATTACTTTTGCGAAACAAAACAGAATTAAAATCAAACTTATATACCATGATTGATAATCTAAAGAAAATACTAAACGAAGATCAAGATCCGAAGGCGATTGAAAAAATCACTTCTAAATTGGAAAATCTTTTAATGTCGAATGAAGAAGTGGGGTATATTGCGGTACAGAAAAAACCAGCAGTAACCATCCTTCCAGACAGTATAGTAGTTACCAATAAAAGAATCATCCTGTGCAAACCTAAAAATTTAGGGCTTTCTATGGAATTTGTAGATTATGATTGGGATGATATCGCGGCAAGTTTTGTAAAAGAAGGCATCTTAGGTGCTGATTTTACTTTCACCACTAAGTCAGAATTGACGCATACGGTAGATTATTTGCCAAAAAACCAAGCGAGAAAATTATATACATATGCTAAAGAACAATTGGACCTATTGAAAAATGGAGCTCCAGTAACAGCAGCTTATGCTCCAGAACCTACAGTGGAAGAGCCTGTGGTTGCGGTTGAAGCAGTCGAAGAACCAGCAGTAGAAGAAGTAACGGATTTTGCTGAAATTATGCCTGCAACTACTTATACTTCTTATGAAGAACCAAAAGCTGCAGCGGCCTCAACAGAACGCAAATTGAGTGAGTTGTCACAAGACGAATTATTTGAAAAATTACAGAATTACAAAAAGCTATTGGATAACGGCTTGATTCTTCAAGGAGAATACGATAACTTAAAGAAAGAGATTTTAAGTTATATGTAATTCATCGGAATAAAAAACAAACTCCCAAAGTGTGATAAATAGTATTTTTATCACACTTTGGATTTTATAGGGGGGTTGCAATCAAAAAGTATTAGCATTTTTTAATTTAATATATGGGTAATAGGAAAAACATATTAGTGGCACCTCTTAATTGGGGATTAGGACATGCTAGTCGTTGTATTCCTATTATTAAAGCATTAGAAAAAAATGGTTTAACTCCAATTCTTGCCAGTGATGGTGCTTCCTTACAATTTTTAAAGAACGAATTTCCTCATCTTACTGCCTTAGAGTTGCCTTCCTATGGAATTGAATATCCAAAGAATGGGGCGCATTTTAAGTGGAAACTGTTATGGAACAGTCCTAAGATGATAATGGCTATTGCCAAAGAACAACAATTGGTTGCTCAATGGGTAAAAGAGTATCAATTAAAAGGAATTATTTCGGACAATAGATTAGGGGTGAGGAATACACAAATTCCTTCAGTGTTTATTACGCATCAATTGGAAGTATTATCCGGGATTACCACTTGGTTTTCGTCAAAAATTCATCAACACTTTATAGCCAAGTTTACCGAATGTTGGGTGCCCGATGTGGAAGGAACACCTAATTTATCTGGTCGATTGGGGCATCTTGACAAAACAAAACTTCGGGTTAAATATATAGGAGTGTTGAGCCGAATGCAAAAGAAGGAGGTCCCGATAAAGTATCCGTTGTTAGTACTCCTATCAGGGCCTGAACCCCAAAGAACATTATTAGAAGAAAAGCTGATTAAGGAATTGCAAAATAGTAAAGTTAAAACACTTTTTGTTCGAGGAAAAGTGATGGAACAACAGCTTGTAGAAACCGTAAATCAAATTACGTTTTACAATTATATGCAATCTACGGAACTCGAACAGGCTTTTAATGAAAGCGAAATGGTGTTGAGTAGATCTGGGTATACAACTATCATGGATGTATCGGTTTTTGGAAAAAAGGCTTTTTTTATTCCCACACCAGGGCAGTATGAACAGGAGTATTTGGCGTGTTATTATAAGGAGCTAAAGATAGCCAACAGCAGTACGCAGGATGATTTTAAAATAAAAGATATTTTTGATGCGGCCAATGAATACAAAGGTTTTAGCGCTTTGGAATCTACCAATGCCTGGGAAGAACTATTTCGACTTTTCTAAGGTAAAAGAAAATTCAGAACCTTTGCCGTAAGTACTTTCCACATAGATTTTTTCGTCGTGGCCTTCAATAATGTGTTTGACAATTGATAGTCCTAGACCCGAACCGCCTTCACTTCTTGCACCACTTTTATCTACTCTGAAAAAACGTTCAAATAAACGAGGGATGTATTGCTTTTCAATGCCTTCACCGTTGTCTCTCACACGAACAATCACCTTGTTGTCTATTAAATCTTCTATGGTTACTTCGGTAGTTCCGTTTTCTTTGCCGTATTTGATAGAATTGACGATAAGATTGGTCAATACTTGTTGGATTTTCTCTTGATCTGCATATACATTGATGTGTTTGTTGTATTTGCGGTCAAACATCAGGATGATGTTTTTAGCGTCGGCTACCATTTCTAATAAATCAAAAACGTTTTGGACTAATTCAACGATGTCGAAATTGGTGTATTCTAGATTTAGGTCTCCCATTTCTAGTTTGGAAATCATATCTAAATCTTCTACTATATAGATAAGGCGTTCGACTCCTTTTTCGGCACGTTCTAAGTATTTTTTTCGCAATACTTTGTCTTTAACCGCTCCTTCTCTTAGGGTAGAGATATAGCCTTGTACGGTAAACAAAGGGGTTTTTAATTCGTGCGATACATTTCCCATAAACTCTCTACGGTATTCCTCTCTTACTTTTAAGGTTTCAATTTCGAGCTTTTTGTCTGTGGCAAATTTTTTCACTTCTTTGGTAAGAGTTGCCATATCGGTAGTAATCGCGTGATTTCGTAAGGAAGCAGAGTCTAATAAAGAAACATCATCATATATTTTCTTTACCCTTCTATAGATAAAATGTTCTACTCTATATTGCAGCACAAAGAATGAAAAGATGTAAGTGGAAATAGCAAAAATGACACAAAAAGGCCAGGATATGGTAAAAAATTGATACAATAATGCGATTACAAATCCTGTTGAAAATAAGGTAATGTAAAAAGAAGATTTGACCGCAAACCTATAGGTCTTTTTGAAGTTTAATGCCATTTATAGAAAGTTTGTTTTTAGGCTTCAAATTTATATCCAACTCCCTTAATGGTCTTGAATAAATCATCTCCAATTTTTTCTCTAAGTTTTCTGATGTGAACGTCAATAGTTCTGCCACCAACGATAACTTCATTACCCCAAACTTTATCTAGAATCTCTTCTCTTTTGAATACTTTTCCTGGTTTAGATGCGAGTAGATAAAACAATTCAAATTCTTTACGAGGAAGGATGATTTCAGCGCCATCTTTTACAATTTTATATTCCTCTCTGTTGATGACGATTCCTCCAACATTTAGGTTTTCGCTTGAGCTAGTTTCTTCCTTTAATCTTCGCAACAATGCTTTGACTTTACTTACTAATAATTTAGGTTTGATGGGCTTTGAGATATAATCGTCTGCCCCTGCGTCAAAACCAGCTACTTGTGAATAGTCTTCGCTTCTAGCGGTAAGAAAAGTGATGATGGTGTTCTTTAATTCAGGGATTTTGCGAATGTTTTCACAGGCTTCCATACCGTCCATCTCAGGCATCATGACATCCATAATGATCAGATGAGGATTCTCTCTTTTTGCTACCACAATGGCTTCTTTTCCATTGTTAGCGGTTACAATCTTATAACCTTCTTGAGATAAATTATATCCTACGATTTCGAGAATGTCTTGTTCATCGTCAACAAGTAGAATTTTAATTTCTTTTTTCTTCATGAGATAAAAGTTGAATGATTTTGGATTGTAAATATACTAATTTATGAGATAGCTTAATTCTCCTAAATTTATGTTAACATTAATTTAATGTGTTTATATTAAGGTAACATTAAGTTAACTAAGAATTGGTTTTTTGATAATTTTAAAAAAATGTTTATTAAAGGGATTGAAATTAGTTTTGCAGAAACCTTTAACACAATTTTATGAATACGAAAAGACTACTTTCGATCTTTCTTTTTTGGTTTGCATTATCAACAGTAAACGCACAGATTACTTCGTCGTCAATGGCGGGTAAAGTGATGGATGATAATGGACCAGTGGTTGGACTGTCGGTGACATTAACGCACACGCCAACCAACACCAATTTTGATGCAACTACAGACAAACAAGGGCGCTTTAGCTTTGACAACTTAAATGTTGGGGGTCCTTACAAGATCGTAGTAAAAGGAATGAATATTAAAGAGTATACAAACTCTGGTATTCAACTTTCATTAGGTGATAATGATTTGCCTGCAATTAAAGTAACTCAGACTGAAAATGTACTTCAAGAAGTAGTAGTAACTGGAAAGAAAACTACTAGAACAGGCGGAACAAATATCAGTCAAACTCAAATTAACGGTCTTCCTAATATCAATAGAGGGATACAAGATGTTACTAAATTAGTGCCGCAAAGTGCTAATAACTCATTTGCTGGAACAAACTTCCGATACAATAACGTTACTATTGATGGATCCATTAATAATGACGCGATTGGTTTTAGCCCTTCATTAGGAGGACAATCAGGAACTTCAGGGATGCCTGGAAGTAGTACTCGTAGTAATTCAATCAGTTTGGATGCTATTCAAGACGTTCAAGTGTACATTGCTCCATTTGATGTGAAATTAGGTAATTTCCTTGGAGGAAGTGTGAATGCAGTAACTAGAAGTGGTTCTAATAAAGTAACAGGTTCTGCATATACTTTTGGTAGAAATGCCGCTATTACAGGACCTAACAATGTTGGGGATGGATCCAAAATGCCAAAAGCATTTGAAGATTATCAAATGGGATTTAGAGTTGGTTTTCCAATTATAAAAGATAAAGTGTTCTTCTTTACCAATGCAGAGTATACTAAAAGAACAGACCCTATTTTTTATAACGCAGGGGATGTTGATGCTAGTGGAAATGTTTCTTCTTTAGTGGATAATACTACTGCGCAAGCAATTTCTGATTTTGTTAAAACCAAATATGGTTTTGATGTAGGTTCTTATAATGCTTACAACAACTACTCGCAAAGTAGAAAGTTTTTCAATAAATTAGATTGGAAAATTAATCACAAACACTCTGTGTCTATTCGTAATAATACTGTTTTCTCTGAAGCATCTAACTTGGAGCGTGATGCTTCTAACTTCAGATTCTCAAGTATGGATTTTATTCAGAAGAATCAATCGATTAGTACTGTGTTAGAATTGAAAAGTCATTTTAATAGCAAATGGTCCAACTCTTTTATCGTAGGTTACTCAGGAATTAAAGATTACAGAGATCCAACTTCAGGTAATAAAATGTTTCCTCAAGTGGAAATTGGTTATAATGGAGGAACTATTTTCTTAGGGAATGATAGAGAGGCTACCGTATTTAATATGAAACAAAATACGACTGAGATTACTAATAATTTAACGTATAAGACAGGAAATCATACTTTGTTGTTTGGTACACACAATGAGTTGTATGATATTAACTATGGTTTTGTTAATGCACTTAATGGAAGGGTTTCTTATAGCTCATTAGCAAATTTCTATGCTTCTACTCCAAGTAGAGTTAGAGGTACTTATCCTTTTGATGGTTCTTCAAGAGATGACATCTTTAATAATCCTTATGCAAAATTCAAAGTGAATATGTATAGTGTATATGTACAAGATGAAATTAAAATTGGGAAGAAATTAAAATTGAGTCCAGGGATTAGATTAGATTATACTGATTTGCCAACTAAACCAAACTTAAGCTCGCAAGTTCAAAACGCTACTACAGATCCAAATTATGGAACTACATACAACTATACGCCATTAAGTCAAATTAAAAACAACTTTTTTACTACTGCAGCAATTTCGCCGCGTTTAGGATTTAACTACGACGTTAAAGGTGATAAATCAGTTGTTATTAGAGGAGGTTCAGGTGTGTTTACGGGAAGAATTCCATTTGCATGGTTAGGTTATGCTTACTATAATGATGGTGTAGGATATGCAAGTTATGATAAAAACAATTTAACTGCGGCACAAGTTGCTGCTAATGGTGATCCATTGGCTGCTGGAGGATTGAATGGGTATCACGATGCTACTCCTAAAGTTCAAGCAGATTTAATTGATAATAAGTTCAAAATGCCACAAATTTTGAGAAACTCATTGGCTTTTGATTACACTGTAAAAGGATATAAATTTACTTTCGAAGCAATCTATACAAAAGTTCTTAGAGACTTATTGTTCCAACAAGTGAACAAAACGGATAATCCAACGTATTATTCATATGATGTTAACCATCAGATGCCAATCTATTCAACTAATGTTAACTCTTCTTTGTCTAATGCTTATTTATTATCAAATACCGATAAAGGGTACCGATACAGTTTAACAGGAATGGTAACTAAAGCGTATGAATTTGGTTTGAACTTTATGACAGCGTATACTTATGGTGATGCTAAAGACTTGACAAACGGAATCCGTAATTCTATGGAAAGTAACTGGCAAATGAACCAATCATTAACACCAAACAACCCTCAATTAGCGACTTCAAACTTTAATATCAAACATAGAATAGTTTCTAATTTAGGATATGCAATTAATTTGACAAAATCAAATACACTTTCTGCTAACGTATTCTTTAATGCTCAATCAGGAAATCCATTTACTTGGGGATTTGTTAATACAACAATTGCAGGAACAGGACAAGCGGCAGGTTTAGCTTATGTATTTAAAGATGCAGCAGAAGCTTCTCGTTACATTGGAATTGATCCAACAACACATTTGCCTTCAGCTACAGCAGCTCAACAGGTTACTGATTATGAGAATTTCGTAAACGGTCACGAGTATTTAAGCAAAAGAAGAGGTGGATTTACAGAAAGAAATGGTGATGTTACTCCATGGAATATCCAAGCGGATATGAGAATTATGGATGAATTCAAAATTAAAGACAGTAAAGATGTAGTTCATTCATTACAGTTTTCATTAAGTATTATTAATGTTGGAAATATGATTAATAAAGATTGGGGAAGAAACTATTTTGTGCCTAATACTTATAATTCAACAGTAAGTGTTGGTTTAACAAAAGTAGGTACTCAGGCAGTAGGTTATCCGGGAGCTGGAGATCCAATTTATACTTTTAAAGCGCCAACTTCTACTTATACTGTAGATCAGTTTGCATCACGTTTTCAAGCACAATTTGGAATTAGATATTCGTTCTAAAGCCTATTCTTTAAGTTAGTTATAAGAAATATCCTAAAAAATTGATTTTTTTAGGATATTTTTTTGTTTTTGGTATGCTGTTTGAAATCTTTTTATATATTTGTAACAACCAAATAATACTCATGATTAAAAATTACATTTATATCGCTATGTTTTTCTTGTGTTTAAGCGCTACTGTTGCTTACGCGCAAGATGGTAAGCAGGCTTCAAGAAGTGGTGAAGACACTATTGAAGGTTTAAGTGTTTATCCAAATCCTGCTACTGGAGATCGAGTATATATTACTACCAAGTACAACGAAGATAAAGAGATTACTATCTACGACGTGCTAGGGAAAAAAGTTCTTCAAACTATTTTATCTTCTCGTGAACTTAATATCAGCTCACTGACACCAGGGGTTTACATTATTCAAATTAAAGAAGAAGAGGCTACAGCAACTAGAAAGCTGATAGTGAAATAGTTTTCCCTTTTAAAATTTAACCTTTTTTTTACGTTCATAATTTTTAGTTATAAAAATTGTCATTATCTTTGTACGCTAATTTATATTTAAAATTATGAAAAAAATTTACTCTTTACTATTATTGGTAGTAAGCGCTGTGTCTTTCGGACAGACGATTTACTCTGAAAACATGGGTATTCCTACAGGAACCACACTAATTCCAGCTTACATAACAGGTACAGCTCCAGCAACTTTCCAAAATGGTTCGCCAATTGTTTATTCTGGAACTGGTGATGTGAGAGCTACTTCAGGTTCAGGTACTTCATATTCAGGTTCATCTGGTGGTGGAAATGTCTTTTTAACTGGTACTGCCGGGAAATATTTCCAAATTGATGGATTAAACACTTCAGGTTATTCTGGTTCAAACATTCAACTTTCTTTTGGTTATTTAACTGCTGCTACTACTGCTCAATTAGTGGTTGAATATAGTACTAATGCAAGTGCTACTACACCTACTTGGACAGCTGTAACTTTTTCTAATAACACAACTACTACTTGGAACTTGGTTACTGTTGCTCCAGGTCAAATCCCTTCATCAACAACTTTATCTCTGAGATTTACGCAACCCGCTACTACTCAAATGAGAATTGATGATATTAAATTATCAAATTATAATGCTTCTTGTACTTTAGTTTTAGCAACTCCTACTACAGCTTGTGATGCTACTACTTATGGTATTGATACATATACTGCAACTATTCCTTATACAGGTGGTGGTTCAGGTACTTATACTATTGTTCCAACTGCAGGTACTGTTGGGGGTGATAATCCTGGTTCAGTTGCTGCTGGAAATATTATTATTTCAGGTATTCCTGAAGGTACAGGAATTACAGTAAATGTTACAAGTGGTGTATGTCAATATCCTGCTACTGTTGCTGCTGCTAATTGTAAACCAATCAATCCACTTCCTTATAGTGAGTCTTTCCCTTATGCTGTAGGAAGTGCTTTAGGTTCTTCTCAAAAATGGTTAGATGTAAATACTGGTGATGAAATTTTATCTGCTGCTGGAAACTTATCTTATACAGGTGTTACTTCAGTTGGTAACTCAATTACTTTTACAGGTGCTGGTATCGATTGTTTTACTCCATTTACTGATACTACCTCAGGAACTATTTATGCTTCATTCCTTGTGAATGTTACAGATTTGTCTACAATGACATCTACTACTCCATTAACTTATTTCGCTGGTCTTACTAGTGCTACTCAAAGTTATAAAGGACGTGTTTTCATCTCTAAAAGTGGTACTCAATACCAATTTGGTTTAGATGCTGCTAGTACTACTACAAACTTAGATGCTACTTTAAGAAATGCTGGTGACGTAGTTTTAGTGGTTTTAGGGTATGACTTTAGTTCTATGACTTTAAGTTTATGGATTAACCCAACTTTATCATCTTTCTCTGCAGCGACTCCTCCAACTTTAACTCAAGTATTGACTACTGCAATTACTGATTTAGGTGGATTTATGTTCAGACAAGATACTGCTTCTACAACTCCAACAATGATTATTGATGAGTTGAGAATTGATACTACTATTGCTGGTTTATTATCAGTGAGCCAAAACAATGCTATCGCTGGATTAAAAATGTATCCAAACCCTGTTACTAACGGTGTATTATACATCAACACTGAAGCTAATGCTGAAAGAAATGTTGTAATCTATGATATGGTTGGTAAATTGGTTTTAAATACTACTACTACTGAAACTGCTATCAATGTTGCTGGTTTAAATGCTGGTCTTTACATTGTTAAAATTACTGAAGCTGGTAAAACGGCTACTAGTAAATTAGTTGTAAAATAATTCATAGTATATATTTTAGAAAAAGCTCCAACGTAAGTTGGAGCTTTTTTCTTTTAATATACCTCTTATTTGAATTCCCTATTGCGTTACTTATATTTGTGCTCTTAAAAGTTGAAATTTGGATCCTATTCAAGATATATTTACTGTCGCTAGTCATAAGCAATTTGAAAAGATCGCTTTGAAGGTTTTTCGTTTTCAATACGAAAATAATATGGTGTACCGTGAATTTTGTGACTTGCTTAAAGTGGATAAAGGAAGTGTGAAATCTTTGAAACAAATTCCTTTCCTTCCCATTCAATTTTTTAAAAGTCATAAGGTGCTTTCAACAACTCATCCCGTTCAAGAAACCTTTACAAGTAGCGGTACCACAGGTCTTCTAACCAGTAGACATTTAGTAACGGATGTTTCCATCTATGAAGAAAGCTATAGAAAGGCATTTGCGAGCTTTTATGGAAATATTGAAGATTATGCTGTCTTGGCTTTGTTGCCTTCTTATTTAGAGCGCGAAGGTTCTTCATTGTTGTATATGGTGGACGATTTGATGGAGTTGTCTAACAATCCACATAGTGGTTTTTATTTGAATAATTATCAAGAGTTAATCAATAAGCTAATTGAACTCGATAATTCAGGTCAAAACATTCTTTTGATTGGTGTTACTTATGCTTTGTTGGATTTGATTGAAATGCAGCAATTTCAATTAAAGAATACCATTATTATGGAAACCGGTGGAATGAAAGGCCGCCGAAAAGAAATTGTACGTGAGGAATTGCACCAATTGCTTTGCAATGGATTTGGTGTTTCTAGCATACATTCAGAATATGGAATGACTGAATTATTATCGCAAGCTTACTCTTTAGGAGAGGGTGTTTTTGAATGTCCTAATTGGATGGCTGTTTTAATCAGAGATACTGAAGATGCTCTTACTTATGTGGATGAAGGAAAAACAGGTGGAATCAATGTAATCGATCTTGCAAATATCAATTCCTGTTCTTTTATTGCGACTCAGGATTTAGGCAAAAAGTATCAGGATAATTCCTTTGAAGTATTGGGACGTTTTGATAATTCTGACATACGAGGTTGTAATTTGATGGTGCTTTAAGAGATTCTTTCAAAATAAAACAAACCCCTAACATTCTTTAATATTAGGGGTTTCACATTTTATAAAGTCTTCTTCTGTTTTTCAACGTAATTATCCGATTGAAGTTTCAAAAGTTCCAACGCGCTCTTCCTTTTGTATTGATATAGGTCTTTGTCGTTTTTTAAATCGGCGTATACTTTGTCATAAATCTCGGCATTGCTTTGTTTTTGCTGATCACTTTGATAACGGTTTTGTTCTAATATACTTTTAATGCCCATTTCTGCATCTTCTTGTTTAAAATCATATTCTCCTCTTGGAGAAAGAAGTTTGGCAATTATTGGTGAAGTTTCAATGGCCAAGAACAGTAACATGATAAAGAAGGAAGGCAACCATGGTAATTTGTTTAACGCATCAATACGCGACATCAATCCGTCAAATCCCTCTATGATAGGTTGGGTTTGAGAAACTTTCTGGTCCAATTCGGTTTGAAGTGTTTGGGCACGTTTTTCTTTTTCGGTAATCAATTTAGAATTGCTTGCCTTTAAGGAATCCAATTGACGTGATGCCAAGTCATAGGCGGCTCTTTTTTCTTTGTAAATAGGTCCTTTACCCATCTTTTTGGTCCCTGCAGTTCCTTCGGCTTCCGTAATATAGGAATCGTACAATTGGCTGACTTCTTTTTCTTTTTTATTGATGGCTGATTTCAAACTGTCGGTTTCTGTTTTATTTTTATCCAAATCACTTTTAAAATAATTAGCGACTTGTTTTTTATTGGCCATAGCCATATCATTTTTCTCTTTTAATAAAACCGTCTCAATTTCTTTTTGAAATATTTTTATTTCCAAAGGTTTTGAGATGACGATAGCAATAATAAACGCCAACACAATACGGGGAGTTGCTTGGATGAATTCGTCGCGAAAGCGATCTCTTTTTTTGATGGTAGAGACAATAAACCGATCGAGATTAAAGATCAATAGTCCCCAAATAATGCCAAAGAATACCGCTGTATATACCTGATCAAAAACAGTGAATAGCGCGTAACTACTAGCGATAAAAGCCATTACGGCGGTGAAGAATACGGTAGCCCCAATTCCGGCGTACTTGTTTTGTTCCCCATTGGAACAGCTGTACACGAGGTCTTTGTCGACGCCAGAGCACAGGATAAAAAAACGTTTTAACATGATGATTGATTTATGATTGATGATGATTAGTACAATTTTAAGGCCAAATATTACAAGGCAATTGGCAGAATGCAATAGGTAATAGGCCGTTGGGGTTACTTTGTGGGGTTTAAGAGTTAGTAAATAGAAGTTTTAGGCTGTAGGCTTTAGGTGTTTGGCGTTTTAATATGGTGTATCTTTTATAACGTAAACAAATAGGATTTATTTGCTTCGTTGCCTTTCTTTTGAAAATAAAAAAATCCGTTTACTTTTTGGGTAAACGGATTGTTATTGAATGATTTGAAAAGTCTATTTGCTTAACTCAACAAAGTATTTGTAGAACAATGGAATAGTCTCAATTCCTTTTAAATAATTGAAAACCCCAAAATGTTCGTTAGGAGAGTGGATGGCATCGCTGTCCAATCCGAATCCCATTAAGATGGTTTTGCTTTTTAATTCTTTTTCAAACAAAGCTACAATTGGAATACTTCCTCCTGAGCGAACAGGAATTGCAGGCACACCAAAAGTTTCGGTGTAGGCTTTGTTTGCGGCTTGATAGCCAATGCTGTCGATAGGGGTAACATAACCTTGACCACCGTGGTGAGGGGTTACTTTTACTTTTACCGATTTAGGAGCAATGCTTTCAAAATGTTTGCTGAACAATTCAGTGATTTCTTCCCAATCTTGATGAGGTACTAAACGCATCGATATTTTTGCGTAAGCTTTACTTGCAATAACGGTTTTGGCTCCTTCGCCAGTATATCCACCCCAAATTCCATTAACATCCAGCGTAGGGCGAATGGAATTTCTTTCATTTGTTACATAACCGGTTTCACCATACACATCATCAATGTCCAATGCTTTTTTATAGTTTTCTAAACTAAAAGGGGCTTTGGCCATTTCAGCTCTTTCGGTAGCAGTCAACTCTTCTACTTTATCATAGAATCCTGGTATGGTAATATGATTGTTTTCGTCGTGAAGTGAAGCAATCATTTTAGTCAAAACATTTATAGGGTTGGCCACGGCTCCTCCGTAAAGACCTGAGTGTAAATCTCTATTAGGCCCTGTAACTTCCACTTCTACATAACTCAAACCGCGTAAACCTGTTGTGATAGAAGGCTGTTGATTCGAGATCATTCCCGTATCAGAAATCAAAATTACATCGTTGGCTAATTTCTCTTGGTTGCGTTCAACAAACCATCCCAAACTTTTAGAGCCTACTTCTTCTTCTCCTTCAATCATGAATTTTACATTACACGGCAAGTTGTTGTTTTGAATCATATATTCAAAGGCTTTGACGTGCATGTACATCTGTCCTTTATCGTCACAAGCACCTCGAGCAAAGATGGCACCTTCAGGATGGATATCCGTAGTTTTGATTACAGGTTCGAAAGGAGGGGAGGTCCAAAGTTCCATTGGATCGGGTGGTTGTACATCATAATGCCCATACACTAAAACGGTAGGAAGGTTTTTGTCAATTATTTTTTCTCCGTATACAATAGGGTAACCTGGAGTTTCACATAGTTCTACAAAATCACAACCTGCTTTTTCTAAGCTGTTCTTTACAGCGGTTGCCGTGTCAATAACATCTTGAGCATAAGCGCTATCAGCACTAACCGATGGTATTTTTAACAGCTCGATTAATTCGTTTAAGAAACGTTCTTTATTTTGTTGAACGTAATTTTTTATATTGTCCATGAATATTTTGTTTGGTAAACTTCAAAAATACAAAAAAAGAGATTAAAAAAAATTAGGAATACTGCATTTGTTATTGATATTTATTTTTATATTTGCACTCACAATTTTTGCGGGTATGGCGAAATTGGTAGACGTGCCAGACTTAGGATCTGGTGCCGCAAGGCGTGTAGGTTCGAGTCCTATTACCCGCACTTTTAAAAA